>DASQPR010000546.1:0-10240 GCA_035643815.1 Micromonosporaceae bacterium
GTCTCTGACGGTGTATGGGCGGTGATGGCGGGCGCCGCGCGGTCATGGTTCGCCCAGTCGCCGACGCGCCTGTCGCGCCTCGGCGGCGTCGGCGGTCTGGTGATGATCGGTATCGGTGCACGCCTCGCGGTGGCCGGCCGTCCCGACTGAGTGCGAGCGCTCAGTCGAAGCGTGGCCGCGCCCAGCCGGACAACGTTGTGCTCGTCTCCTCGATGACGGCGATCAGTTCGTCGGTGATTTCAGGCCGGTCGGCCAGCAAGTCGTCGAGGCGTGCCCGCCAAAGACCCGCCTCGGCCATCATCGCCTCCGGTCGGGCATTCATCCGCGACCACGAGTCCAGGACGTATTCGTAATAGGCGGCGTCGATGCGTTCGCTGAGTGCGTACGCGAGCCAGCCCTGGTAACCGCGGTCGATTGCGGCGATGATCACCCGCGCGCCGTCCCACGCCACACGTGGTCGGTGGCTCGTCAGCTGGGTCATCGGGCACCTCCGCCGCGCGGCCGGGTTGTCGAGGCGGCCCGGGTCAGACGGACCGTGTGTCGAATCGGCCGGGATGAGCACATTGTGGGCCGTTGCCGACGCCATCACAAGGCCCGGCGGCGACGCCAGCACAAGGCCGGGTGGCGACGCCATCACAAGGTCACTCGGCGCCGGTGGGGTGTCCGAACCGGACCGCGCCGGTGCGATGTAATGGCAGCCGGAAACGCGCTCGGTCGCCGCCGGCCGCTCAACCGTTGGCGGGCCGCGCCGGGCCGTGGCGATCGCCGGAGGGGGGAAGCCGTGTTGACCGTCGATCTCGTACGCCGTGGAGCCCGGCACCATGGACCCAGAGTCGCCGTGCAGTATCGCGACCAGGCCCTGACGTTCACAGACGTCGACGAGCTATCGAATTGCCTAGCCAACGCGCTCATTGCGTACGGGGTCACGCCGCAGGCGCCGGTCGGACTCCTCGTCGACAACGGAGTGCATTCGATCCCGCTCGACTTCGCCTGCCTCAAGGCGCGTGCCATCCGGGTGCCGCTGAACTCTCGGCTCAGCCGCGCCGAACACGCGCGGATGCTGCGCGAAACGGGTGTCCGTACCCTCGTCTATTCGCCGGCGTTGGCCGAACGGGCCGCGATGCTCGCGATGGACGTCGACGATCTGACCGCGACCAGTCTCGGACCCACCGACGGCGACGCCCCCGACCTGCTCGCTGCTGCCGCCGATTTCTCGACGGCCGACCCGGCCTTGTCGACACCGCCGGACGACGTCGTCCTCGCCCTCTACACCTCCGGCACGACCGGCACGCTCAAGGCCGCCCAACACACGCAGGCAAGTTACGCGGCGATCGTCGCGAACATCCTGGCGAATCTCGTGTCGCCGCAACGCGACGACGCGATGCTGCACGCCGCGTCGCTGATCCATGCGAGTGGCACGTTCGTCTTGCCGTTCTGGCTGGCCGGCGCGCGGAACATCGTGCTTGACGGGTTCAACCCGGCGACGTTTCTGGACGACGTCGTGGTGACCGGTGCGACGCACGTCAATATGGTGCCCACAATGCTCGGCATGCTTCTGGCCGATGAGCGGCGCGCGGCCGGCGACACCGGCCGGCTCCGTTGCGTGATCTACGGCGCGTCCCCGATGCCGGCCTCGACACTGCGCACCGCGATGTCGTTGTGGGGCCCGATCTTCACGCAGTATTACGGCCAGACCGAGGCACCGCTGGCTATCACCGTGCTCGACGCGACCGACCACGTCGGCGACGACGCTCCGCTGGATTCGTGCGGGCAGCCGGCGGTCGACGCCGAGGTGCTTCTGCTCGACGACGATGGCAACGCCGTCGCGACGGGCGAGGTTGGCGAGATCGCGGTACGAGCGCCGTTCACCCACATCGGTTATCTCAATGCTCCGGAGCTCGATGCGGGTGCCCGGACGGCCGACGGATTCCTGCGGACCCGCGACGTCGGGCGCTTTGACGAGCGCGGCTATCTATACCTCGTCGACCGGACCAGCGACATGATCATCACAGGTGGCTACAACGTCTATCCCCGCGAGGTCGAGGACGCACTGCTAGAGCACCCGGCCATCGTCGAGGCAGTGGTCGTCGGCGCACCCGACGAGACCTGGGTCGAGGCGGTCACGGCGTTCGTTGTCGTGCGGCCGGGCACGGAGGTCACCGACGATGAACTCCGGCAGGTGGTCCGCGACCGGCTGGCCGCGTACAAGGTGCCCAAACGCATCGAGCGGCTCGACGCGATCCCGAAGAGCGCGGTCGGGAAACTGCTGCGCCGCGCTGTGCGGGATCCATTGTGGGTGGGGCAGTCACGGCCGGGAGCGACGACATGACGACGGTACGGGTGGAGCGGACCGGCCCAGTGACCACGGTGATTCTCGACCGGCCCGAGGTGCGAAATGCCGTCGACCACGCGACCGCGTTCGCGTTGGCCGAGGCGTTCCGGGCGTTCGACGCAGACGATTCGGCGTCGGTGGCGGTGCTTTGGGGCTCGGGCGGGTCGTTCTGCGCGGGCGCGGACCTGGCGGCGTTTGCGGCGGGCCACGGCAACCGGGTCGCCGCGGACGGGGATGGCCCGATGGGACCGACGCGTTTGACGCTGTCGAAACCGGTCATCGCGGCCGTTGCTGGTCACGCCGTCGCCGGCGGCCTCGAGCTTGCGTGCTGGTGCGACCTGCGCGTGGCCGAGGAGGACGCGGTGTTCGGCGTGTTCTGTCGGCGCTGGGGTGTGCCGCTGATCGACGGCGGCACGGTGCGTCTGCCGCGTCTGATCGGCATGAGCCGGGCGCTGGACATGATCCTCACCGGTCGTCCGGTCGGCGCGGCCGAGGCGTACGCCATGGGGCTCGCGAACCGTCTCGTCGCGCCGGGGGAGTCCCTGCCGGCCGCGCGCGAGTTGGCCGTCGAGATCGCGCGGTTCCCCCAGGCGACGATGCGCAGCGACCGCGCGTCGGTCTACGCACAGGATGGCCGGTCGCTCGCGGATGCGCTCGATCGCGAGTTCGCGTTGGGTCAGGCAAGTGTGGCGGTCGCCCGCGACGGGGCCGAACGGTTCGCCGCTGGACATGGGCGGCACGGCCGCTTCGACGAGATATAGCCGGACCTGGCCGTCGCCCGCGAAGCCGGCAGTGTGTCAGCCCGCGTTGGCCCCCCGGTGGGTTTCGTGTGGTGGGCTGCGGGCGTCAGGAACAAATCCGTAAGGGGCCGGTTGCGCCGGGCCGCAGTGTGAACGCCACGTGGTGTCCCGCGCCGTCGGTGAAGTCGGCCTGCGTCGCCGAGCGGATCGTGATGATGCCCGCCTGGTACGGGTTTCCCCATCCCGGCGGCGGGTTGCCGTTGCCATCGGACAGCGGCGTGTCGGCGGCATACCACCGGCCGGCAATGTTCGCCTCGGTGATGCCACAGTGCGTGTAGAGCGCGTACGGATAACTTGAACGGGCACCGGCGGCGGGCGTCGATGGCGCCCGAGATGGCGCAGGCGATGACGCCGGACCGAGCCGGTCGGCGGCGGTCGTACGGTCCGCGCATCCACCGAGCGCGGCGGCGGTGATCACCGCGGCGACCAGTGTCGCTCTCGATCGGGCCGTCGTCACGGAAGTTGGACGCATGCGCGCCACTCGCGGTTCCGCCTGAACCGGACGCGGCAAGGGTCGTTTGTGGATAATCGCGATTCGGTCCGCCACCGCCGTTAGCGCACCTCACGCCGTTGATTCACACCGCTGCCGGCCGGCTTGTCCACAGCATTCGATCACGCATTGCCGGCCGCTTGATGCGTTGATGAAGATAAATGCCGTGACCATCAATCCGATCGTCGCACCGGTCGCCAATCGTGCCGGCGATTTATCGGCCGGCGACGCATTGGCCGGCGACGCATGGACCGGCATCTGGCTGGCCGAGGACGTTGAGGCGATCCGCCAGGGCATCACGTCACGTTCATGGGTCGACTCGACGCTGGGCGGAGTGGGCGCGAGTCTCGACGCGCTGGCGACGATGTCGGATCCGGCCGGTGCCCTGATGCAGTCCGGCCTGTCCTGGCTGATCGAACACATCCGGCCGCTGTCGACGGCGCTCGACTGGCTGGCCGGCGATCCGACGACGATTGCCCGGCACGCGCAGACGTGGCGAAACGTCGCGATACGCGTGCGCGCCGACGCGGCCGGCCTCGGGGCTGGCACGCCGAGCGACGCCCTGGGGTGGCATGGTCCGGCGGCGCAAGCCTTCAGCTCGTGGTCGGCCAAACAGCGGACGGTCTTAGGTGGGCTCGCTACCGGCGCCGAGACGATGGCATCGATCACCGAAGGCGTCGCCTATCTCACCGCTGGCGTGCGATCGCTCGTCCGCGACGCGATCGCGACGGTCGTCTCGCGCGCAGTCGAGTATGCCGGCGAGGAGGTGTTCTCGCTCGGCCTCGCCACACCCTGGGTGATCGAGCAGGTATCCACGCTCGTCGCGGCCTGGTCGGCCCGGATCGCTCGCCTGATTGCCGCACTCACGAACAGCATCGCCCGGCTGACCCCGATGATGCGCCGGCTCGGTGACCTCGTCGACCGGCTGACGCAGCTGTTGCACGACATGCACGGCAACCTCGGCGATCCGACGAGGGTCGGTCCACCGACCCGTGATCGCGTTCCGAGCCCGGTGTCACTCGTCACCGCACCCGTCGATCTCGACCCGGCGACGATCCGGTTCAGCCAACACTCGGTGACCGGCGCCTCCGTGATCACCGACAGCATGCGTTCGGACGGTTGGGTTGGGGCACCGATCGACGTCGTACGCATGCCCGACGGCGACCTGACCACGATCGACAACACGCGGGTGCTGGCGGCCCGGCAGGCCGGCATCGACGTCTCGGCGAACGTCCACGGCTTCGACGAACCGTTGCCGCCGGACATGATCGGTCGGTTTACCACTCGCACCGGCGCGCTCACCACCTGGGGTCAGGCGGTCGGCCAGCGGATCGGCCGGCAGAACGCGAGCCTCCGGACGACGTACCCGTTGGGATCTTGGAATGAACCGACCGCACGATAGCCTGATGCCGACACAGAGGTGGAGGGATGGCATGGCCGACCTGCTAGGCCCGGCGGAGCTTCCGCCCGGCTTCGCCTATCCTCACGCCTTCCTGCGGGTGGTCGATCTCGGCCTAGTCAACCTCGAGCCGTGGTGGATCTTCGACGGCGCGCCGCTGCGCGACCGTGTCGTCGGCCTGGGCAACCGCTTCCCCGATCGGGTCCTGGTCCCGTTCGCCCGCCGTGAGGACAACGACGATGTCGCGTGTTGGGAGGGTGCGTCGCCGCGCGTCGCCGTGATCCACGACTTCGCGTCACCCGGATTCGAAGACCGGGGCGGCTTCGCCGACTTCAACGACTGGCTTCGGCAGGCCATTGAGGACCTCATCGCATTTGCGTAGCCGGCGGCCGAATGCGAGGCGGAGACTTGCGGCGTGATCTCCACGTACTGGCCGCTCGCGGGTCTCCGGCTGGCCACCGACGAGGTGATGCTAAGGCCGATGATCGAGGACGACGTCGGCCCGCTGGCTGACCTGCTGCCGGAGGATGTCGACCAGAATCCGATCTTCGCGTCCTACGCCGGTCGCGATGGGCGGTCGGCGCGTGGAACCACGCTGCATCAGACCTATTGGCACACCCTTGGCACATGGCGTCCCGAGTCGTGGAACCTTCCGCTGACGGTGTTCGTCGACGGCATGCCGGTGGGCGTACAGACGCTCGAGGCGGACGACTTCGCGGCCCGCCGTACGGTCGACAGCTCGTCATGGTTGACAACCGCCGCGCGCGGCCGGGGGATCGGCAAGCGGATGCGACTCGCGGTGCTGACGCTCGCGTTCGACGGGCTCGGCGCAACGGTGGCCGAAACGTCGGCGTGGCATGACAACGCGGCCTCGCTCGGGGTGTCCCGATCGTTGGGGTACGTCGACAACGGCGTGTACATGCACGCCGACCGCGGCCGCGTCGACGAGATGCGACGGATGCGACTCACTCGCGCCGCATGGTCGCAGCACCGGCACGCCGACGTGCACATCGAAGGGCTACCGGCCTGCCTGCCGTTTTTCGGCGTCGGGTAATCCGTCGCGACGGCCGCGTGCCTACCGACGCTTCGCGTCCAGCCGGCGGCCCGCCAGACGCGCGGCCCGATCGGCCTGCTCGGCCCGCGTACGCGCGGCACGGCGGTCCTGTTCGGCCGCGGTCAGCGCGTCGACCGCCTCGTCGAGTTGCCGGCGCATGCGGTCCGCTTGCACGCGCGCATCACGTACGGCCTGGTCGGCCCGTTCGAGGTCGGCGTGTGCCGCATCCCGATCCTCGTCCGCTGCGGCAGCGGCCTCGGTGAGCGCGCGCCGTTCCTCGCTGAGTGCCCGCTGCTGCTCGTCGTGCGCACCATCGCCGTCTTCGGCTTGGCGGCGCCCGGTGGACCGGGCCGACGCTCCAACCTTCGAGCGGCCGCCGGCCGGCGCCGACGCACGGGTCGTCATGCCTCGGGTCGTCGTGCCTCGGCTCGTCGTGCCTCGGCTTGACGTGTCTTGGCTCGACTCCGGTGGGCTCCACATCGCCATGTCGCCGGACGGGAAGCCGCTGCTGCGCAGCGTTCCGGTCAGGCGACCGGCGGTCAGGTCCTCGGCAGCGTCCGGCTCGGCCAACGCCGCGTGGAGGATCTCCTCTAGTCCGCGGATGGTCGCCTCGTTCGGCCGTACCCCTGCAGCTTCGGCGATCGCTCGCGCCTCGCGAACGAGCGACGCCATGAGCTGGCGCTGTTGGGTGGACAGGCGGCGCAGTTCGTCTCGGTCGAGGGATGCGGTTGCGTCGCGCATCGAGGCGCCCAGGTCAACCAGTGCTCGGACATCGTCGGCGTGCGCCCGCGCGAGCTGGTTGGCGAGCCATGCCGCGGCATTCGGCTTCGCCAGTTTTGCGATGGCCGCTGCGACCTCCCGAGCGCCGGCCGCGCGCGCGGCCTTGGCCCGGTCATTGCGTGCAGCGACGAAATCATCGGCCGGCAGGGCGTAGAGATCGTCGGCGATGTCATCGATGGCGCTAGCGACGTCGTCGGCGGCATCGCCGTTGCCGCTCGCGCCCGAGGCTCGAGCCACCCGTCGTCCTTCCAGTCGCGTCCGCGGCGTCCGTTGGCGGGACCGTTTCGTCGTCCGATCGCATCACCGTCGCGGCGACAACGACCAGGGGATGTGACGGACTGTACCAACGTCGATGCGCTCGTGGTGGGCAGCATGTCCGGATTCCCGGCCCGCTCGCCCGATCACCTCGCGACGGCCGATCACCCGGCGTCCGCCGCTCGCTGGGCGTCGGCCGATCACCCGGCGCGCCCGGGCCGCGGGCTTCCGCGGCTTGAACGCTAGAGGCCGAATGCCAACGGGTGCGCGGGCGGTCCGTTGGCCAGCAGGGCAGCGAGCGCATCAGCGAGGCCGCGCGGCGAGAATACGGCCGGACCGCGATAGCGCGCGATTTCCAGTTGGGTCCACCACCGGAAGCCGGTCACGTGTTCGGCGGCCAACTGCTCGTCGGACATGGTGCCGCGCGGCGTGAACGTGGCCGTATGGACCAGGTAGTAGTCGTTGATCACGCCGTCGTAGCCGGTCGCGTGTCCAGGCGCGACGACTTTCTGGTGCCAGACATGCGGCGGCTCCACGTCAAGCGGCAGACCGATTTCCTCGTCGAGCTCCCGGCGCAGCGCCGCCAGCGGTGGCTCGCCGGCCTCGACACCCCCGCCGGGCGCGGCCCAGACCGTCTCCGGACCCGTGTCGTGGCGGAAGCGGAACTGGCAGAGCAGCATACGGTTATCCGGATCGAGCACAATCGCTCGAACCGCGGGCCGAAGTCGCCGTGCGTCCACGCGCGAGAACGTACCCGATGGTCGCGCCCGGCCGCGCCCGTGATTCCGCTGGCCGGGCCGACGCGACCTACGTGGCGGGATCGACCTCGGATAGCGGTCGCAGGCGTGCCGCACCGATCAATGCGGTCGCGCCGCTCGCGGCGACCGACTCGGTCGGTTCGACCAGGAGCCGGGTGGCGGCCGCCGCGGTCAAGGGCGGCGCGAAGAGATATCCCTGTCCGAGCCGACAACCCAATCCGATCAGCGCGTCGCGTTGTTCGGGGCGTTCGATGCCCTCGGCGATCACTTCGAGGTTGAGCGACTTCGCCATCGCGAGGATCGCGATCACAATGCTGCGATCCGTGCCCTCGTCGGCGACCCCGCCGATGAACGACCGGTCGATCTTCAGGCATTCGGCCGGAAATTGCTTGAGATAGGCCAGGTTCGAGTAGGAGCTGCCGAAGTCGTCGAGCGCGAAGTGCACGCCGCCGGCTCGGAGGTCGTGGGTCACCACGGCGACGTCGTCGCCGGCATGACTCCGTTCGGTGACCTCGAGCCAGACGTCGGCGGGATCGACGCCGGCCCGGCGGATAAGCGAGTCGAGATGCCGTGACACGTCGGCCTGCCACAGCTGGGCCGCGGATAGGTTTACGTTGAGGTTCAGGCCGCGCCAGCCGGGCAGGCGTTGCCACGTCGCGAGCTGCCGGCATGCCTGGTCCAGCACCCACGCTCCGATCGGCACGATCTCGCCCGTCTCCTCGGCCAAGGGGATAAACACGTCGGGCGGGATCGGCCCGCGCTCATGATGGGTCCACCGCAAGAGGGCCTCGAACCCCACCGGGCGTCCGGTGTCGAGGTCGATGAGCGGTTGGTAGAGGATCCCGAGTTCGTCGCGATCGAGGGCCCGCATCAGCTCCGAGCGGATGCTGAGCCGGTCGAGCGACCGGTGGGACGCGGCGTCGTCGAAGACCTCGACCGCGCCCGGGCCGCGCGCCTTGGCGACGTACATGGCCGCGTCGGCGTCCCGCATCATCGTCCCGGCGGTCGTCGCGTTGTGTGCGCCAAGGACGCCACCGATGCTCGCCGAGACGGTGACCCGCTCGTCGTTGAGTTCGAACGGTTCGAGCAACGCTTGGACCAATCGGTATCCGACGTCGGTCACGTCGTCCAGTGTCTCGATCTCGCCGAGGACGACCACGAATTCATCGCCGCCGAAACGTGCCAGCAGATCCTTCGTCCGGAGAGCCTTCTGCAGACGCGCGGCGACCTGCCGGAGGAGGCCGTCGCCGGCCTCGTGGCCGAGCCGGTCGTTCACCGATTTGAAGCCGTCGAGATCGCAGAAGAGCAGGCCCGTGAATGGTGCGGATCCGTGCTTCAACACATGATCGAGACGTTGTACCGCGAGTTCGCGGTTGGCGAGGCCGGTGAGCGGGTCGCGGGTCGCGCGCCGCCGGAGCTCGTGGTAGAGGCCGGCGTTCTCCAGAGCGGTCGCGAGATAGCTGGCAAAGATCGTGGCGATCTCGATCACTTCGGCGCCGAATGGTCGGGCCCGGTCGCGGGTGGCGAACAGCAGTGCAATCGGCACACCGTCGCGCATCACCGGCACGCACAGCGCGCTGCGTGGCAGTGGACTCGACGATGACGTGATCGTTGCCACCCAGGCGTCGCCGCCGACGACCGTCGACCACGCTCGTAGTTCGGCGACCGGTCGCTCGGTCACCGGTGCGGCCTCGGGCGGAGCGTCGCCGTGGTGAGCCTGGGCGTACGCCACGCCGTCGGAGACCCCGGCGATCCACGCGTCGTCCGCCGTCGTCAGCCGCTGAACGAGTTCGGCCGCGGCATCCAACAGCGACTCGGAGTCCAGGTGCGGCGCGAGCAAATGGCCCGATTGCGCCAACCGTTCGATCGCCACCGCGCGCTCCCGATCATCGGCCGCGATGCGCAGCCGCTGCGCGACCGACGACAGCACGTGCAGATCCGTGCCACCGAAGACCTCACCGCTGCTGCGATAGAGCACGAGAAGCTCGTCGGACGTCTCGGACGATGTCGACATCGGTACGAACGCGGCGGAGCGCAGTCCCAAGCCGGCCAGGGCGACCGGCACGTTGGCGTCGGACTCGTCGAGCTCGGTGGCCACCGCATGCCCGGTCTCGATGGCGCCGGCGGCGACCGGACCGATCGGCCAGCCATCCCGGAAGGACGGATCGTGCTCCGGTAGACCGGTCGCGGTCGTCACGAGGAGACGATCGCCAACAGCGCTTACAATGCAGACCGGATCGGCATTGAACGCGTCGGACAGTACGGCGAGCGCCTGGTCGAGCAGCTCGTCGGGCGCGGACGGACTGCTGAGCACGGTCAGCAGCCGGATCAGGCGACCCGTGTCGCGATAGGCGTTGCTCGCGGCCGTCGTG
>DASQPR010000547.1:0-8756 GCA_035643815.1 Micromonosporaceae bacterium
TCAATCGCTAATTTCTTCATGCGACTACGATCGCTACCCGGCCTGTCATGGCCCTGTCACGCCTCTGACACGACCCCTGACACAGTGTTCGCCCTCGTCACGCCCCGCCGGGCCGCTGCGCCGCCGGGCTGAACCCACCAACGGGCCGCCCGACTCATGGCCGGCCGTGGCTGGGGAGAACTGATGGCCTCGGCACCGGGCGGTCCGGTGGTGCCTGCGACCGGCCGGATCCGAACCAGGCGCCGGGTTCGGTAACGGGATGGGGTTGAATGATCCAGTGACGGATATTCCCCGGCGCGCCGTATCCCGTACCGCCCGGTTGGCGTCATTGCCACTGGGCTTTGCCGGCCGCGCCGCGCTCGGTCTCGGCAAGCGCGTCGGCGGCATCGCATCCGACGTCGTCACCGCCGAGATCCAAGAGCGTACGGCCGAGCACCTTTTCAGTGTCCTTGGGCAGCTCAAGGGCGGTGCGATGAAGTTCGGCCAGGCACTGTCGGTGTTCGAAGCCGCGCTGCCCGAGGACCTCGCCGGACCATACCGGCAGGCTTTGACCAAGCTCCAAGAAGCCGCACCGCCGTTGCCCATCGCCACGGTGCACAAGGTTCTCGCGACAGAGCTTGGCCCGCAGTGGCGGAGCAAGTTCCTCGACTTCGAAGATGTCCCGGCCGCGGCGGCAAGCATCGGTCAGGTGCACCGGGCCGTCTGGAAGGGCCGGGGCAAGGCCGGTCGCCAGGTCGCGGTGAAGATCCAATATCCGGGCGCCGGTCCGGCACTGCTGGCCGATCTGTCCCAGCTCTCCCGGCTCGCCGGTCTCTTCCGGGTTCTGCAACCTGGCCTCGATGTGAAGCCACTCCTCGCTGAGCTGCGGGCCCGGATCACCGAGGAACTGGACTACGAACTCGAAGCGAAGGCGCAGCGCGGATTCGCGAAGGCATATAAGGGCGACGCCGAGATCTTCATCCCGGCCGTCGTTGGCTCGTCGAGCCGCGTCCTCGTCACCGAATGGATCGACGGAACGCCGCTGTCGCAGGTCATTGCGACCGGCAGCGAGGAGATGCGCAACCGCGCCGGCTACCTGATGGCGACGCTGCACTTCTCCGGACCGACGCGGGCCGGCCTCCTGCACGCCGACCCGCATCCGGGCAACTTCCGGATGTTGGACGACGGTCGCCTGGGCGTGCTCGACTTTGGCGCGGTGGCGCGGCTGCCACACGGTCATCCTGAGCCGATCGGCCGCCTGACCAGGCTCGCGCTCGAGGGCAAGGCGGCCGACGTCCTCGAGGGGCTGCACGAGGAGGGGTTCATCAAGTCGACAGTCGACGTCGACGCGGACGCTGTGCTGGGATATCTGCGTCCGCTGATGGAGCCGATCGCAGAGCCGGAATTCCAGTTCACTCGCGCGTGGTTGCGTGCCGAGGCGGCTCGGATCGCCAATCCACGCAGTCCCGCCTTCCAGCTCGGAAAGCAGCTCAACCTTCCGCCGTCGTACCTACTCATCCACCGGGTCACGCTCGGCTCGATCGGCGTCCTGTGTCAGCTGGAGGCGCGGGCGCCGTACCGCTCGGTGGTGGAGCGATGGCTGCCCGGCTTCGGCGACGAAACCGACTAGCTCGCCCAACACCGCCACACAAACGCGGACCGCCCGCCCGGCCTGAAGGCCGAGCGGGCGGTGTTGTGACGATTACCGAATCGGGTGTTACCGGTGGCCCCAGATGCGTCGCTGCGTGCTGCGGGCACGCATCGCGATCTCGCGGGCGGGTCGGGAAGCCTCAGAGGTGTAGTCCTGAGGCCCAAGCATTCGGGCCCGACTCATGGCTTCGTGGATGATTAAGCGATCGATCGGGTTCATTTCGTTGCTCCTCGTTAAGTTGATGCGCTTCGTAGCGTTGATGGACCGCATCCGCGGTCGCGTAGTAGCTGTCGTCTTCATGTCAGGCCACCGAACCGGCCAGCACCGCGAAGTCCTGGCTACGGGCCAGCTCCGCGTCCCGAGCCAGGTCGGACTTGCGCGGCCGGCCACGGGGCCGCTTGCGCGCGATCACGACTCCGTGATCGAAGATCTCGCCACCCCAGACGCCCCAGGGCTCGGACCGGTCGAGTGCACCGGCAAGGCACTCCACTCGGACCGGGCAGTCGAGGCACATGGACTTCGCGAGTTCGAGTTCGGCCGGCGAATCGGCGAACCACAGGTCCGGATCGAACCGACGGCAGGGCACTTCGACATCGACCTCGACCGCTTGATCGAGTGGCGCGAACGCCAGAGACATCGTCGTTTCACCTCTTTCCAACGAGTTGGTCGGTGCGGCACTTGCGGAGTTGAGCGGTGCGGCGCTTGGTTCGGATGTGGGACGGACGGAACTAGTGGGATGGACCGGGTGCGGTCGGCACCGGCTTCGTGCTGCGGTCATCTGACCTCGATCGGTAGTAGGGATCGGATTGTCGAACAGTCGGCGGACACTTTCTGGTTTGTGCGCGGTGGACCTGGACAAACAGAGAGGCCGCGGAATCCCTTTGCGGGTTCCGCGGCCTCGAGGTGAGCCGACTGGTCGTGGTTAGACCGGCCTACCTCGAGGTGGAACGCCACGCGCCTTCGTCTCCGCCGGAACGGCGACGTCGACCATCGGGGATCCCTGGGCAGCAGACCCACTGATGCCGTTGGCACCGTTGGTCGGCTGGATCCGGACATCGAACGTGATGGAACGCGGCTCGAGAAGCGAGCCACCGATTGCGTCATCCTGGACAGCCAGGAAGCCCACCTTGGCCGGGTGGGCAAGCTTCGCGACGGGCTTGAACGCGCGCAGCACAGGCAGCACCGACGTCGAGTAGACGTTGCTCTCCATGTCGGTCACCCCTCTCTGCGTGTGCGATCCCGGTGCGAGATCAAATCTTGGCGCGGTCGACACTAGCCTCCCGCTGACAAAATGCAGGTTAGTTGCCAGTGCCGGGGCCGGGCAACCAATTAAACGCCCGTGGGCCGAAGTTTTTTAAATAATCCTTCCCGCGGTCGGTCTCTGGTGCCGCTCGGCCCTCCGCCGGTGGACATTCGGCTAGATCATCCGGATTCCTCGACCATCGCGACCGCGTTATCCACAGCCGCTCCGCCGACCAGAGCCAGCACCGCCGGGCCATAGCGCGCGAGTTTGCGCGGTCCGATTCCGGCGATGTCGACCAGGCCCGCGTCATTGGATGGCTGGCGCTCCGCCAGCGCCGTCAGCGTTGCGTCGGTGAACACGACATAGGCGGGCACCTTCGCCGCCGTCGCCGTCCGGGTGCGCCACTCCCGGAGCCGCTCCAGCAACGCCTCGTCGAGATCGGACGGGCACGTGGCACACCGGCCGAGCTTTCGCTCCTGCCCGGTCAGCAGAGCCGTCCCGCACACCCGACACGAAACCACGACGCTGCGCCGGTCCGCATTCCGGCGACCCGATCGTCCCGTGGCCGCGATCGCCTTCGAGGCCGCCGGATCGGTGCCGGGCAGGAAACGGCTCGCCCGCCGCTGGCGTCCGCCCGGCGCGCGCGAGCCCGCATATGACATCCACAGCCACTCGCGAGCTCGGGTGACGCCGACATAGAGCAGCCGTCGTTCCTCCTCGAGCTGATCGGGTGTCTTCGCATAGGTCGTCGGCAATGTGCCCTCGGCCAGTCCGACCACGAAGACCGCATCCCATTCGAGGCCCTTGGCCGCGTGCAACGAGGCGAGCGTCACGCCCTCGACGGTCGGCGCGTGCTGCGCCGTCGCTCGCCGAGCCAATTCCAGATCAAAATCTGCGAGGGTACGTCCTGCCGTTGGCCCAACCCCTGCCTCCCCGACGACGTCCGGCGCGGGCGCATTGAACTCCTCGGCGAGACCGACGAGTGCGGCGACCGCCTCCCAACGTTCGCGGACGGCTCCACCGGCGGGCTTCTGATCGGGCCGCCAACCGACCGCTTCGAGCGCGGCGACCACCGCCTCGACCAATGGCGTTTCGGGTGGCGTCGACCGCTCTGCCGCTCGGAGTGCGACCAGGGCTTGGCGGATCTCGGCGCGCTCGAAGAAGCGCTCGGCCCCGTGCACCACGTACGGCACGCCGGCCTCGGCCAGCGCCGCCTCGTACGCCTCGGACTGGGCGTTCGTGCGAAACAGTATGGCCATCTCCCGCGCCGGAACACCGGACGACAGGAGTGCGGCGCACCGAGCGGCGACCGCGGCGGCCTCGGCCGGCTCGTCGGTGAAGAATCGGATCTCCGGCTCGGCGCCGGGCGGCCGTTGCCCCACGAGTTCCAGCCGTAGTTTCGCCTCGGTGCCGCGGGCCTGGCGGATCACCGCGTTGGCAACACCGACCACTTGCGGTGTGGAGCGGTAGTCGCGAACGAGACGCACCACCACCGCCGTCCGGTGAGCACGCGCGAAGTCGACGAGATAGGAACTGGACGCACCAGTGAACGAATAGATCGTCTGGCTTGCATCGCCGACGACGGTCAGGTCGCTCCGGCGTCCGAGCCACGCCTCCAGGAGCCGTTGCTGCAGCGGGTTGACGTCCTGATACTCGTCGACCACGAAATGCCGATACTGCGAGTGCACCTGGTCGGCGACGTCCGGATGCTCCTCGATCGCCCAGACCGCGGCCCGTAGAAGATCCTCGAAATCGACCACGCCAGTCGAGCGCTTGACCTGCTCGTACGCGCTGAAGACGGCGGCCACCTTGGCCGGGTCGTACGGTGGCTCGCGCATCGCCTTCGCGGCCGCGACGGCGTATTCGTCGGGCTCGATGAGACTCGACTTGGCCCACTCGATCTCTCCCGCGAGATCACGGGCGGCGGCGCGATCAGCCCGTACCCCCGTTTTCGCAGCGGCGAGCGTGACGAGCCGCGCCTTGCTGTCCAGTAGCTCAGGCATGGGCCGACCGTGCAGGATCCGGGGCGCAAAGTAACGAACCTGGCGCAGCGCCGCGGCGTGGAACGTGCGGGCCGAAACGCCGGTCGCGCCGAGCGCCGCAAGTCGGGCCCGCATCTCAGCCGCGGCTCGCGCGGTGAACGTGACCGCGAGAACGTGACGTGGCTCGATCTCTTCGGTCACCGCGCGATAGGCGATGCGGTGGGTGATCGCCCGGGTCTTTCCCGTGCCGGCGCCCGCGAGGATGCAGACCGGCCCGGCCGGTGCCGTGACCGCCGCGCGCTGCTCGTCGTCGAGGCCGGCGAGCACCCGGCGGGTCGCGGTCGCGGGACCGACCGGCCCGCGCGATGAGTTTTCCACCACAGCTAGGCATCATCTCAGCCCACTCCGACGTTGCGCGCATAGGTTGGTTGCCGACGATCCCCCCGGAGGTACGAAACAATGCTGACCGTCTATTCGACGACGTGGTGCGGCTACTGTCACCGGCTCAAGAGCCAGCTCGATCGCGAAGGGATCGCCTACGAGGCGGTCGATATCGAGCGGGACGCCGCGGCGGCCGACTTCGTGATGAGCGTCAACGGCGGCAACCAGACCGTGCCGACGGTCCGTTTCGACGATGGCTCGGCACTCACCAATCCGACACTGGCGCAGGTAAAGGCTCAGCTCGCGGTCGTCACCACGAGCTGAGCCAAACGATCGCACCCGAACGGTCGGCGCTTGCGGCGAGTCAGTCGGCCGTCGGCGCGCCGACCGGCGTTGTCGCGACCGCGGCGGCCAGGGCAGATCCGCGAGCGTCGACAGAGTCGGCGGCGTCGGCGGCGTCTCCGGCGACCATGGCCGATCCGCGAGCCTTGGCGTCGTCTCCGGCAACCGTGGCCGTTCCCGCCACCTCGACTGGTGCCAGGCCGCGCCGTTGCCACAGCACGGCCCCGTTGATCAGCAGCGCGGCGGAGATCACCGCGAACATGATCTTGTAGTTGACGACGGCGATCAGGCTCGCCCCGGCTGCCATCGACAGCGTCTGCGCGGTACCGATCACCATGTCCGTCGCCGCCGACACGCGCCCCATGATCGGCCCGGGCGTACGGCGTTGCAGCAGGGTGCTGTACGAGACGAACGCGGCGGTGTTGGCTAGCCCGGCGATCGGCATCGCGACCAGAGCCAGCGGGGTCGACGGGTAGATCAGCAGCCCAATGCAGATCCCGAACGCCAGGATGCCGACTGCCACCACGGCAACTTCGCCGAGCCGCCGCATGATCCGCGGCGCGACGATCGCACCTATCACCGCTCCGACGCCCTGCACGGTCAGCAGTACGCCGAGGAACGATGGCGGCCGGTGCAAACCCTGGTCGATGTAGGCGAACACGATCGTGTCGACCGCTCCGAGCGCCAGCAGCCCGATGGCGACGGAGGCCGTCGTTTCCCGGACGACCTTTGTACTCCACACGTGCCGTACGCCCGCGCTGACTTCATGCAGCCAGTGCTGTTGGACGTGGTCGGGCCGTGTCTCGACCACCCGGACGGCGGCGAGCGCGACCGCGGCGACGGCGAAGGACACGATGTCCACGATCGCGACCAGGTGACCGCCGAACGCGGCGAAAAGACCGGCGCCGGCCAGCGGGCCGACCAGACGCATGGACTGCCGGGCACTCGAGAACATCCCGTTGGCGGCACCGAGCTTGTCGTCCGGCACGAGCTCCTTGATCAGGCCGGCGAAGGCGCCGCCGGTGATGCTGAACGAAATGCCGTAGAGGACGCAGACGACAAAGATGATCCAGACGTCGTGCCGGTTGTTGACCAGTAGCAGGGAAGCGATCGCGAGAGCCGAGAGAAGATTGACCGCGATCAGGAACGGCTTGCGGCGGAACCGGTCGACGATCCAGCCGTAGAGCGGCGCGGCGAGCGTCGGCGCGGTCATGGCCAGCAGCACGAGGCCGGCCAGGCTGTTGGAGTTGGTCAGAGTCTTGACCCAGATCGCGAGCGCGAGCAGGAGCGCCCAGTCGCCCAACGTGCTCGTGGTTTCGCCGGCAAGCAGCACACGCGTGCCGCGCAGGCGCAGGACGTCACGCATCGGGATCCTCCGTCGTCCGTTCGATAGGGGGCGGGTTGTCGTGCACGTACGGCCGCGCGGGAATCGCCCAGCTCACAAACCGCACCAGGCGCGCGTCATCCGGGCGCGCCGCCGGGTCGGTGAGGCGCCGGAAATACGGGTCGAGAACTTCCAAGATCCGGTCGTTTAGCTCGCGGAGTTCGGCCGCCGTGCACCAACCGATCCCGGTCGTCGATCCGGCCGCTCCGCGCCAGTCCGCCGGCTCGGTCGACAGCCATGTCCGCCGTTCGCGGAGTGCTTGGAACTCGTGGTCGATGACGATGTCCTGGGCAACATCGGCGGCGGCGAGGAACTCGGGATCGCGTGAGTTGGCGGTGTCCCAGTCGCGCGCCTCGATCACAGCTCGCCAGCGACGCTCACGACCAGTGCCGCCGGGTGCCTCTTCGATGTACCCAAATTTCGCCAGCTGCCGAAGGTGCCACGAGCAGTTCGCCGGGCTCTCTCCGACGCGCTCGGCCAACTCGGTCGCGGTTGCCGTGTCGGTAGCCGGATCACTGACGACCAGCTCCTCCAGCAGACGCAGGCGGAGCGGGTGCGCCAGCGCCCGCAGTTCCTGCGCACTGGTGACCTTGCGCGGCTCGTCCAGCCGATGTTGCGCCGGTGGTGTCGGACCGCCGGTCGCCGGCTCCATACCCATGTCCTCAGTCACACTCGAAGCATATCTTTCGAAAGAATCGCTTCGAAAGACTTCCTTAGAAAGAATCGTTTTGATTATCGGATACCCGACAGCGGGTGACGTTCGGTCGGTGCCGGCTGGCCATTTGGGTGATTTGGCGCCAAGTTCATTGCACAGGGTGACAGTCGCGAGAAAAGTGCAAGTTGCACGACATGGTGTCTGGCTTCTAACCGGCGAGTGGAGCCGCTCGATGCCCTATCTCATAGTTCGCACTGACGTTCGTCAGGTCTCCGCGGAGGCCGTCGACGCGCCGAAGTACGCGCGCGACGAACGCAGTGATCCCGAACGCCGGCGACAGACCGCGATGGCCGAGTCTCGCGATGCCGCCCTACACATGGCCCGAGCCTTCGCCTCGTCCGGTCAGGTTCGCTCGGGCCGACAGCGGGTGAAGGTCATCCGGCTCGCCTAGCGGCCGGCACGCATCCCCGCGTCGCCGCCCGGCGAAAGACGGCGGCCTCAGATCAGCGCGGTCTCGTCCATCCATCCACGGACGAGCCGAAACGCGATCGATGATCCACCCGGCAGTCCCGGCTCCCGCTCCGGCGCATCCGGATCCGCCGCGGCCTTCACCGACGCGCGAACCTCGCTTCGCGTGAACCATCTCGCCGCCGCGATCTCCCCCGGGTCCAGATGCAATTCGTCCTTCGGATCAGCGGTGGCATAGAAACCCAACATCAACGATCCCGGGTACGGCCAGGGCTGGCTTGCCATGTAGCGGATCGTCGCGACCCGTACGCCGACCTCTTCGAAGACCTCCCGGGCCACGGCATCCTCGGCCGACTCCCCCGGCTCCACGAACCCGGCAAGGCACGAATATCGGCGGATACGGCCAGGGCGCGGCTCCCAGGCGGTGTTGCTGCCGAGCAGGCACTGACCATCGTCACCGGGAACGCCGTCGTGCACGAGCATGATGACCGCCGGATCCGTACGCGGCCAGTGTTGTGCACCGGCATCGTCGACCCGGGTCCACCCGGCCTCGGCCGCGGTCGTCACGGCACCGGTCCGGGGCGAGAAACCGTAGCGGCCGTGGAAGTTCGCCAGCGCCAGGCCGGTCGCCATGATCCCGGACGACCGTACGTCCATCAGGTGCCCAACCT
>DASQPR010000548.1:0-5001 GCA_035643815.1 Micromonosporaceae bacterium
ACGGTCGACGACCTCGGCGAGGTTGGACGCGTCGCGGTAGTAGTCCCATTGATTTCGCTCGTCGATGCCGATGACCGGGTACGCGTGCCACAGCACGACAGCGTCGAAGCCGCCGAATTCGCGAGCGCCGTATTCCAGGAACGCCTCAACCGTGAACTCTCCCCGGGCACGGTCGTAGAGCCGCTCGTCCCACAGCCACACCAGGCACGGCGTGAAGCAGTGGACCGCCCAGGCCGGCACGCTGTCGTACGCACCGCCGTCGTAATCCAGCCGGGCCCGGGCATCGGCACGCCACGCGGAAAGGACCGCACGCCAACGGGCGCGATCGTCCACGTCACGCGGCGCAGCGAATATCTTGGCCTCGTCGAGCGCCGACAGGTCCGCGCCCGGATCCAGCGGTACGGCCGTCGGCTGATCGATCGGACGTGGCACGAGCAGATCTCGTTCGGCTACGGGTTCATCGGCGCCGCTCACGTCATCCCGGCCTTGGTCAGTGCGGCGGCGATTTCGTCCGCGTCCGGGATCGACGGGATCGCACCAAGCCGTTGCACGCTTATCGATGCCGCGGCGATCGCACGCTCGGCGGAGGCCGCCAACGACTCGCCACCGGCAAGACTCGCGGCCAACACGCCGCAGAACGTGTCGCCGGCGCCGGTGGTGTCCACCACGTGTACGGCCGGCGCCGGTAAGCGCCGATGCGGACCGCTACGCTCGGCGACCCGTGCGCCCGATTCCCCAAGGGTGACGACGACGGCTGGAACCCGCGTGAGCATTTCATCGACCGCACGATCCAGGTTGGCCGTACCGGCAATCTCACGAGCCTCATGCTCGTTTACGACGAGTACGTCAACGGCGTCGACGAGCACATCCGGAAGCGCTTGCGACGGCGCGGCATTGACGACAACGATGCGGCCGGCCGCGCGAGCGACCTGCGCGGCTTCCACGATGACCGGCAGGGGCACCTCCAGCTGGCACAGGAGCACGGCCGCTTCACCGATCACGTCACGTTCGAACGGGAGAAGCCGTTCGATCGTCGCGTTCGCACCCGGCGCCACGACGATGCTGTTCTGCCCGCGATCATCGAGCAGCACGACGGCTACTCCCGTTGGCACCGTCGACGTGCGGACCGTCCGGACATCAACGCCGGCGGCGGCAAGAGCGTCGTGAACCAACCGACCATCGGCGTCGTCACCGATCGCGCCGATCAGCGTCGTCGACGCTCCGGCGCGAGCGGCCGCGACGGCCTGGTTCGCGCCCTTGCCACCCGGGAGCCGAGAGGTTGCGGTGGCGAGCAGGGTCTCCCCCGGGCCGGGCAGGTCAGCGACACGCAGCACGAGGTCCGCGTTGGCACTGCCCACGACCACGACGCCGTGGCCACTCGTCGGCTCGACAGGGGTGGTCATCGCGACGCCACCGCACAGGTCCGGGCGGCCAGCTCGGCCACACTGACACCGTCGAAGCCGGTCAGCGTCGTCCGGAACCGATCGCCCAGTGGATCGGTCCACGAGCGCGGCAGCCTCGCGGCGCCGGACAGAGCACCACAGACGGCGCCGACGGTCGCCCCGGCCGAGTCGGTATCCCAGCCACCCGAGACCGCGATGGCGATGGCCGGGCCGAGTTCGCCGTCGCTGGCGGCGAGTGCATATGCGATCAGCGCCGCGTTGTTCAGGACATGTACCCAGTGCAAGTGTCCGTAGCGCGCGTGAAGCTCGTCCAGAGCGTGCTCGTCGTTCGCGTCGTCTTCGGCCAGAGCGATTCCGAATCGAACGGCTTCACTCACCCGCGAATCTGGCGGTACGACCGCGAGCCCGGCCGACAGGACGGACGACACGTCGGTCGCGACGAGCGCAGCCGATGCCATGCCGGCCACCCACCGCGCGCCGTACACGCCGTCGCCGCGATGGCTGAGCAACGCGTCCGCATCAGCCATCCGGGCCGCGGCGGACGGGTCGCCCGGTTGCGCCCATCCGTAGAAGTCAGCTCGGATGAGTGCGCCGATCCACTCGCGGAACGGGTTGCGGACCACCGCCGCACGTTCCGGCTCGATACCCAGCAGCAAGTTGCGGTACGCGGCCCGCTCGGCGGTGAAGACCCGGCCGGCCGGCAGGTTGTCCAGCCAAGCCTGCGCTACGTCCGCGGTGGCGAGCTTGTCACCGTGCCGCTCGACCATGGCCAGCGCGAGCATCGTGAAGTTGAGATCGTCGTCCTCCGGGATTCCGTCCAGTGTCTCCACCAGGCTGGTCACTCGCGATCGCCGATTCCACGGCCAGCGCTGGCCGATCTCGGCCGGCAGACCGACCTCGGTGAAGTAACCGGTGATCGGCCAATTGCCGGTGGCTGCAGCGATCGCTCGGATGCCCTCGCGCGGGATCTTCTCCACCGGCTTGCCCAGCACGCACCCGATGGCGCGGCCGAGCCACGCCCCACGAACCCGGTCCTCCGACACACGGCCCGGCATCGGCGGCACATCGGGCACCGCTTCCAAGCGCTCGCCGAGGGCGCCAAAGCCACGCCGGTCTATCTCGTCGAGCAGATCGTCAGCGAGACGACCGAGGTCGGCCGAGACGATCGGCCCGGCGCCCGATCGTGGCGGTCGCGGGTCACCGCCGGCCGCGGACCATCGAGCGGCAAGGTCATCAACTGGTACGCCGCCGGAGACCGCCTGCACGAGCGCGTGTGGCAACAGGTCGGCCGGATCGGTCCAGGTGAGTCTCACGTCGCGACCCGGTCCGCCGTTGCCGTCGACTCGGCTGCCTCTGTTGGCCCGGTGAACAGTGCCGATCGCGCGACCCGCACGGCCGCCGCGCGCTCTTCGTCGGCGGCGTGCAGATCGGCCAGCACCGCGGCCATGACACGACCGGGCTGCTCGATGTCGATGCGGCTGGCCGCGGCGACCTCGCTTCGCCACTCCGCGGGCACGGCGTCGACGCCGTTGAGAGCGCCGGTGATCGCACCGGCCATGGCCGCGATCGAGTCGGCGTCGCGGCCGTAGTTGACACCGCCCAGGATGGCGCTTCGCACGTCTCCGCCGGAGGCGAGGACAAAGCCCAGCGCGACCGGAAGTTCTTCGATGGACTTCGTACGCGACGGCCGACGCGCGTCCATGCTTGGCTCACGGTAGTTCGGACCCACCGTGTCGAATGGTGCGATCGCCGCGCGTAGTCTCGCCCCGAGCTCGCCGGGTCTTGCCCCGAGTTCGCCAACCGGGCCGTTCGCCGCCATTTCGACGGCGAGCAGGGCGGCACGCGTGCCGTCGTGTGCGACACCCAACGCCGCGGCGAACACGTCGGCCGGAGTCGCGCCCGGTGTCATCGCTGCGGCGACGGCGGCCGCGAACACGCCGGCCGCCTCCCGTCCGTACGACGACTGGTGGGCGCCGGCGATGTCGATGGCCTCGGCGTAGGCGCCGGTCGGGTCGCCCGCGTTGGCGATCCCGACCGGCACCATGTACATCGCCGCGCCACAGTTGACGATGTTGCCCACGCCGGCCTCACGTGGGTCGACGTGGCCGTAGTGCAAGCGTGCGACGAGCCATTTCTCGGCCAGGAAGATGCGCTGCAGCAACAGGGCCGACGTCTCCAGCTCGGGCACCCAGCGCTTCTCGCTGATGAGCAACGGCACCAGATGCTCGGCCACGAGGTAGGCATCCAGATGCGAACGACGCTTGGCGTAGACGTCCACCAACGCGTGCGTCATCAACGTGTCGTCGGTGATGTGCCCGTCACCCTTGTGGTAGGGGGCGACCGGGCGGGCGTCCCGCCAGTCGGCGAAGTACGGCGGGACGATGCCGGTGACCGGCCCGCCGTACCGTTCGGCGATCTGCTCGGGCGTCCATCCTTCGGTCGCACCGCCCAACGCGTCGCCGACCGCCGCGCCCGACAGCGCTCCGACCGCCTTGTCCTCGATAAAACTCACCGCAGTTCCACTTCGTCTCGTCACTCGTGGCCCGTCACCGCTGGCTCAGCGGTTGACGTTGTCCCACCCGCTCTGCAGCTTCGTGGCCAGCGCATCGATGCTGGTCTTGTTCTGCAGATACTGCTGCAAGGCCGGCGTCGCGATCTCATCCTTCCACCGTGGGTAGTTCACGGCCGACTGGAACGGGGCCGCAACCTGGGCGTCCGCGCCGGCGAGCGTCTGTGTCCAGCCACTCTTGCCGCCGGTTTCCTGCTGGATCTCGTCCCGCGCCTGCTTCGACGTCGGAATCAGCCAGTCGCCCTGCCCGACCGCGGCGAGGTTCTTGGCCTGCATGAAGTACGTCAGGAATTCGGCCGCTTCCTTCTGGTGCTTGCTCGACTGCGAGACCGACAACGTCTGCGGGTCGGCCGCCTGGTCGGACGAGGTGCCGGTCAGCGGCGGTAGAACCGTCCAGTTGAACGTCTTCGGCGCCTCCTCGGTGATCTGCTGCGCCGCGTAGTTGCCCTCGACGACCATCGCGAGCTTGCCGGCGTAGAACGACGGCAGCACGTCGGTGCCACTCTGCGTCAGCGTGGCCGGGTCGATCGATTTATCGGTGTAGGCCATCGCGTGGATACGTTCGGGCACCTGCTTTTCCGCGTCGCCGACCTGGACCTTGGCGTCCTGTCCGGTGCCGGTGAAGAACTTGCCGTCGAAGTTCAGCGACAGGCTCATGACGCTCGCGGTCGGCGACTTGAGTCCCCAGCCCAGCCCGTACGCGCCGCCGGTCGTCGCTTGCTTGGCCATCGCCTGGAACTGGTCCCAGGACAGGGTTCCCTGCGGGACGGTGATGTGGTCCTTGGTCAACAGATCGGTGTTGGCCATGACGACGTACGACTGCAGAAGCGTCGGAACCGCATAGATCTTGCCGCTCTGCGAGACCGTGTTCCATACACCGTCTGGAACCGAACTCTTGACGTCGGCCGGCAGGTATTTCGAGATGTCCGCGAGATAACCCTGCTGCACGAACCCGCTGATGTCGGCGGCCTCGTCATGGATGATGTCCGGCGCGGTGCCGCCTTGGAATTGGGTGACGAGCTGATCGTG
>DASQPR010000549.1:0-5699 GCA_035643815.1 Micromonosporaceae bacterium
CGCGGCATCCCTGGTCTGGCACCGTACGTAGCCGCGAAGCATGGCGTCGTGGGACTCACGCGGTCGGCCGAGCTCGAATTCGCCGACCGTGACGTCCGGGTGAGTGCCCTCGTCACCGGCAATGTGGACCGCCGCTCTATCGGCGTCTGCTCGGTATTTCGCCGGACGAGCCGTTGCCGGACGCGCCGAACCCGACCGGGCGGGTCGCAAGCGCGGACGAAATCGCCGCCTACGTCGCCTACTTACTAAGCGACGAGGCGGCGTTCGTAACCGGTACCGCGCTTGCGATCGACGGCGGCGCGACGGCGTGAAGTGTCGTGGCCGGTACGACTGAGCCTCACGCGGCGGCGGCGCCGATCACGGAATCAACGGCGGGTACGACGGGTCGAAGAGGTTGTTGTCCTTCAGATATCCGTACACCGGTGTCGTGTCGGGGTAATGGCCCCACTGGTGATCGCCCGGGATCTGACCGGGGACGGCCAGGGGCACTCCGAGCAACTGCCGCTGAACGGGGGTGAAATCGGCGAATTGCTCGGTCGCGAAGAGCCCGTCGTTTTCGTCACGGCTGTACGACCAGCGGTGTGAGTACGCGAAGAACATGCCCTTGCGTGTGATGTCGGAGTAGTTGTTCGTCCGGGTGTGCCACAGCCGACGATCAAAGAAGACGACGTCGCCAGGGTTTGCGCAGACCTCGATCGAGCCCTCCGGTTCCGGCCAGACGACGTCGCGTCGCGGCGGACCGTCGATGCGGTTGATTAGATGGCTGCCCGGCACGACCTTGAAGTTGCCGCGACCGGTCTCCGAGACGTCGGAGAGCCAGTAGGCCAATTTGACCGACAGCCTGGGACGCGGGTTCGTCTCCAGCTCACGGTTCTGCCGCCCACCGTCCTGATGCCACTCGAAGAGGTATGGCTTCGGGGTCACGATCTTCGGATGAACGTCCAGGTGGGAATGGTAGATGTGAATGTTCCACCCGAGCACCGACCAGATGAACGGGAAGGTGGCCGGGTGATCGATGAGGCTGACCGAGGCCGGGCAGTTCGCCACCGCGCCGAGCGTGTGCATCGAGGCGCCGGGGGCGATCTTGCTCGAGGCCACGTGTGCCTCGTAAACCTCGTCCAACGCGTTGGCGTAGTACGCGACTTCGGCCGGCGTGAGCGCGCCCTTGATGACGAGGTAGCCATCGCGCTCGAATTGCTCGTGCAACTCAGCGGACGGGGCGCTGATGCTGGTAGTCGTAGCCGTCGGTGCGGTTATGGTCATTGGAACCCCTGATTGGGTGTCTGGGCTGGTTAGCGCTCTTCGCGACAATATTCGATTAGTGGAAGCTAAGCGTGAAAAGTCGTATTTACGAAGATGGCGAACCGGTCAAGCGGCCTGCGGACCGGAGATACCAGAGCCAACGTCCCTAGTAGCCGGGGGACACGCTAACGGCCGGCCATTGGCATGGGCTCAACCCTTGAGCTGCGGATTCACAACGTACAGATGCGCGCGGTAGCCCAATTGGTTGCTGTCTGTCGGGTTGCCGACAGTAGGAGAGGGAGAATCGTCCCCGGGATAGCGTTTTGTTAGGCCTCAGCGCTATCGCTCGATCGTGTCGTTAAACCGGAGCACATGACGGCCGGACTGGTCCGGTTCCGGCTCGAACTCGCTGTTGTCCCAGTCTGGTCTGGGCGCACTGTCCACCGTCGCGATTACCCGGTTCATCGCCATCCGGAACCGTTCGAACGGCGACTGGTCGTCCGCTCCGAGCAGGTGTTCCTTGAGCTTGCGGCGCTGCTCGACCAGGCGGTCCGAGCCGGCGCCGACGCTTGTGATGATCTCGGGCAGCGTCGCGCAGTCCGGATCGAGGAGCTCCGCGGCGCCGGCTGTGGGATACCGGTTGCGGAAGACGTCATGATCCAGTGCGGCCGAGTTCGTCACCACGTACGGCTTCTCGCTGTAGAGGTAGTCGGCGACCACACTGGAAATGTCGGTCACGAGCAGGTCGGAGTGGTTGAAACAGTCGAACAGCGTCGGCAGTGCATCGGTCACGATCCGGTGGATCCACTCCGGCCGCGACGCCCAATATGTCGTCGTCCACTGTTCGGTGAGTTCGCTGGCCCGCCGAACACCTTCGACATGCGAGCCGGCGGAGTCGCGAGCGATCATCGCTTCGTCCGCGTCCGCATTGCCGGTAACGGCGTCGATAGCGGCCCGCAGAGACGCGAGCTTTGCCTCCGCGACCGCATTGACGCCGCCGCTACCTGCCGCGGCATCGGCGTTGACCGAGGCTTCGGCCGCCGTGGCTGAACGACTGGCCGCCCGCGCCGCGTTGGCCTTGTCGATCATGGCAATGATCGCTTCGTTCTCGGCCGACGCCTTGGCCGATCGTCGGCCTGTCAACGGATGAGGCTTGTAAATCAGGCGCACGCCGTCGGGGTGGTCGAGAATGGCCGCCACGAGGGCCCGGCCCATCGTCATGAGCGACGTGTTGAGCGGGTCGTCGGTCCAACCTTCCCAAGTCGGCGCGTACAGAACGGTGATCGGCTCATCCGCTTTGCGCGGGCCGCGCTCGATCGGTGCCAACTGCGGCCGGCCAACTTCGAACACGTCCTGGTCGTCGACGCCGATCATGGCTCGCGCGAACCGCTCGCGGCCGGCCGGTCCGGCCACCCACACCTCGTCGTAGACCTTGCAGAACGGGTTGATGCTCGCGACCTTGTCACTGTCACCATGCCCGATGAAGACATGGGCCATGCCTGGCAGACGTAGGAAGTGAATGTTCTTGCCGGTGTTAGCGGCGTAGAGGGCCACCCGGACGGTCGGCATGTCGAGGTCCATCAGGTCGACGGCGCCGGGCACACACAGCACCGGCAGCGAGGTTGGGGCAAGTTCGTCGAGAATGGGCCGCTCGCGCAGGATAATCAGGACGCGCTGGTCCAGCCGCGCGGCGACCTCGAGCCACATATTGATCTGGTACGCCGACGTGGCGCCGCCACTGAAATAGATGGCGACCTGGGGGGCGTACGCGGCGATCTGGGTCTTGACGACCGACGTCACAGTGCGCCGACTCGGCATCCGGCGCGCGGCGAGGGCGTGGGTGCCTCCCACGGCGACGATGCCAACGCCAACGACGGCGCCGACCAATGCACCCACCACGATTGGGGCGGCCGAATCGGTCGCCGCCGAGACGATCACGCCGATCAGCGGCGCTACCGCCAGATAGGACATCGTTCGTGCGTCGATTCGCTCGACCGGACCGACCGTACGGTCCGATATCCGCATCGCGGAGATGTCCAGGTTGCGGGTGACCATGTGCATCCGGCGGCGGGCCGGCACCACGATGCCGATCAGCTCCGTACCGGCTCGCGCGGCCTCGATCGCGAACATGAACGCGGCCACGAGCACGATGTCAGCCGTGCGATGAAACGCGACAGCGGTCAGGAGCACCAAGCCGAAACTCCGGGTCGCGCCGCGGACCGCTCGCCCGGCGTCCGCGAGCCGCAGTACGCCGTACGCGAGGGGCGCGCGTCGGGTGAACAACGCCTCAGCGGGGAACGTCGCAAGGCCGAGGACCGCGAATGCCCAGCGCCAGTCGAGCGCCGCCGCCAGCAAGGCCGCCGGATATACGAGCAGCGCGACACCGTACAGCGATTGGCGAGACCGAGAGCCGATCCGTGGCATCAACGCGAGCCCTTCACATCGGTGGGTGGTAGCGGAGGCGATTCGTTAGGCGCGGACGACGGCGCTTTGTACGGCGTCCTGGCGCCGGATGTCGAAGACGTGACCGGTGAGGCCCGACACCAGCACGTCGAGAGATGCCTGCGCGACGGCCTCGGAAGACAACAGCGACGACGACGGCTCGTCGCCGAACGCCCGAGTTCGCATCGGTGTGCCGGTGCGCTCGGGATTCATGCAATTGACCCGCACACCCATCGGCGACCACTCATCGGCCAGCGCCTGGACCAGGTTGACGACGGCGGCCTTGCACGCCGAATACAACGCATAGTTCGCCCGACCGCGGGTGTACGAGCTGGATGTGTAGAGCAGCAACTGGCCCTTGGTCCGGGCCAGGTAGTCGACGCTGGCCTGGGCGATATTGACCGGTGCTAGGAAGTTCACCCCGATCGCCTCGTCCACGTTCTCCGGTGGAGCGTCGGCCAGCGGCCCGGTGTGCAGGATCCCGGCCGTGACCACGACGTAGTCGATGCGGCCAGTCTGCCGGTGCGCCTCGGCCAGCGCGGCCCGTACGTGCTCGGGGTCCTCGACGTGGGTGCCGGTCTGGGTGCGGCTGAACGAAATCACGTCGGCGCCGAACGACGTTGCCAACGCGACGAGATCGGCGCCGATGCCCGAGCCACCGCCGAACACCACCATCGTGCGGCCGCGCAACTCGTCGGCGTATTCATGGTCGGACCGCGGCGCGGGAGCCGACTGCGTCGCCAGTTGGAACAGCTTGTCGACGATGAACACGTCCACCGGATGGGTGATCTTCATGTTGTCGGAACTGCCCTCGATCACCTTGATCGGAACGTCGGGCAGGTATCGGTGGACCACGCCACAGTCGTCGGTGGCGACGAAATCCGGGTCGTCGCCGGCCAACTCGTAGGCCCGACGGATGGTGCTGAGATGAAAGCCCTGCGGTGTCTGGCCCAGCCGCAGCGACGCCCGAGGCGGTATCGCGCTAATGGTGTTGTCGTCATCGACCGCGATGATCGTGTCCGGTGACGGGATCGCGACATCGACCGCCGCATGCAATCGCAACGCATTGACGCACTCTCGCACGATGCGGTGGCTGAGCAGCGGGCGGACGGCATCGTGGAACAACACTTTGCACTCGTTGTGTCCGATCGCGTCGAGGGCGATCTGAGTCGTCTCCGCGCGGGTGCTGCCGCCCGAGAGTACCGCCGAGATCTTCGGGAATCGCCCTCTCAGCAGCAGGTCCTCCGCCTCGCGTTCGAATCCCGCGGCCATCAGCACCAGGATCTCGTCGACGTCGGGGGCGGCGTCGAGGATGGCGACGGTGTGTTCGAGGACGGTCTTTCCGGCGATCTTGACCAGTTGCTTCGGGATATCAAGGCCGAGACGACTGCCCGTGCCACCAGCGAGCACGACCGCTACTGTCGGTAGGGCGGACGCGTCGAGGTGGTCACTGGGATCAGCACGCATTTCGTCTCTCTCCATACGCTGTGTAACCCGTCGGGCATATTTCCGCGTGAATCGTGTGGATGAACCGGCGGTGGGTCCGGGTCCGGTGCTCAGGCCGCCGGCCTGTTTCCATCGTGGCCGCGCTGCGCTACGTCTGCACGATTACGGCGCGACGCCCGGCATGTGCGCGTTCGCTGAACGCCGGGATTCTTTCGGGTAACGGCGCCGGCTCGGGGCCGGGTCGATTGTTCATCATCGCGAATCATCTTATTCACTCGGTCCGGGGGCAGCGGATAACCATCCAATCACTTCGTTTTTGTTCGCTGCGTATAGTGGCGCGTCCGCTGCGTATAGTGGCTCGGCATGAGGGCACTGGTACTCTCCGGCGGCTCAGGCACGCGGCTGCGCCCGATCACCCACACCTCGGCGAAACAGCTCGTGCCGGTGGCCAACAAACCGGTGCGCTTTTATGGGCTCGAAGCGATCGCCGCAGCCGGGATCACCGACGTCGGAATCGTCCGTCCGGAAGCTCCCGAACTCGTCGGTCACGTCGAAGCGCTCGTGCTCTG
>DASQPR010000550.1:0-2763 GCA_035643815.1 Micromonosporaceae bacterium
CGCCACGCCGTGCTGGGTAAGGCACGACAGATACGCCTGGATGCCGGTGGCACCGCCGGATGCACTGCCAGACGCGTCTGCGCTCGGGGTCGTGGCCCCCGACGATCCACCGCCGCACCCGGTGAGCACGGCGCCGGCCGCCAACCCGGTCAACACCAGGCCGGCGATGCGCCCCGCCAGCGGCAACTTCACGGTCCCTCCTCGCGGCGCCGCTACGACGCCGTGGGAGATCAGACCGCACGCACCTGGATGCGACGTCAGGCGAAGCTCGGAATCACCTGGGACTCATGTTCTTTAAGCTGCCTCCCAGGTGGGATCTAGCTAACCGGGAGCCGCGAGCCGCAGACTGCCACACCATGAGACGCAGGCCTTCTCGTCGTCAGTGGTCGGTCATCGCGGCCGCCGCTGTGGTCGTGGTGGCCGGTGCCGTGGCCGCGATCGAGATGACCGGTGGCGGAAACCCTGTCGTGACAAAGGCGACGGCTTTCACCGTACGCAGCGGCACGGTCACAGTTACCGCGTCGGCGTCGGGCACCGTACAGCCGATCGACTCGCGCGCGTTGACGTTCGGCACCAGCGGGACGGTCAGCATGCTCAAGGTCAAGGCCGGCGATCAGGTCGCCGAGGGCGAGACGCTCGCGACTCTCGATCCCGCCGACGCGCAGTCTTCGGTGTCCTCCGCACAATCGGCGCTCGACGCCGCAAACACCAACCTGTCGCTCGCCGAGGAGCAGGCAACCGAAACGACCGCGCCGAGTCAGACCGGATGCGTCGCGGGCGCGGACTTCGTCCTGGCGACGCCCTCGGCCACCCCATCGCCGTCGGCGAGCCCGTCGCCGCGCCCATCCGCGAGCACATCGCCGCAGCCAACCCAATCCCGACGGCCAACAGCCTCGGCCGCGCCAACGAACGGCGGCTGCGGCGCCGGGAGTGGTCGCTCCGGATCCGGCGGATCGGGGTCCGCTAGTGGTTCGACTCAAAGCACGGGTACGGACGCCCTCCTGCGGGCCGAGCAGGCGGTCAACAATGCCGAGCTCACGCTCGAACAGGCCGAGGCCAAGCTCGCCGGGACGACGATAGTCGCGCCGAGCGCCGGCCGCGTTCTGTCGGTCGCCGGCGCGGTCGGGCAAGCCGCGTCGGCCGGTGGCTCGGGCTTCATCGTCCTGGGCGGGATCGACTCGCTCGCGGTCGAAGCGCAGTTCTCCGAGGCCGACGTTGCGGCCGTGGCGGTGGGTCAGCCGGCGACGGTGACGCTCGCAGATCATCCGGGCGTCACGTACCAGGCCAAGGTCACCGAGGTCGATCCGGCCGGAACAGCCTCGGGTCAGCTTGTCCGCTACGGCGTCCAGCTCGAGTTCACCAAGCCGCCGACGGATCTGCTGCTCGGTCAGAGTGCGGTGGCCGCGGTCCTCACGGCGTCCGCGCCGGATGTCATCTACGTCCCGAACGCGGCCCTGTCGAACCTGGCCGGCGACACGGCGACGGTTAAGGTACGGGCGGTCGGTGGCGACGTGACCCGTACGGTCACCGTGGGTTTGTCCGGTGACCAGGGAACGGAGATCAAATCCGGGCTGGTCGCCGGCGATGTCGTGATGGTGTCGACCGGCTGAGAGCGCCGGCCGCTCGCCGCCCGGTGGGCAGCGTAGCTGCCAGCGGCTAACTTGCCTCGGCGAGCTGAGCCTGGAATCGCAGGCCGCCGACCGCTAGCGTCGCGATCTTCCCATCGAGCGTGTGGCCGGCATTGTCAGTGCGGTTGTAGTTCGACATGACGGCGACGAGCCAATCGTGGCCCGGCTCGAGGATGCGGCCGATGCTGTTGTCGCCCCACTGGCCGCCGTACGCGGTCATGGTGTCCCAGCCGTTCTTGTTGTAGACGCCGGTCGCCGCTGAAATGGCCGCGGCCGGCACACCCCAGCGTTGATCGGACTCGACCTTCGACATGAGCGACAGGAGATAGTTGCGGTTCGACTCGGTGATCGGGCCCTTCGGGTCCATGACCGAGGTGAGCAACCGCACCTGATCGGCCGGTGTGGTGTGGGTGAGCCCCCATGCGGACGCGACGTGGGTGGCCTTGAGGCCAAACGTCTGGTTTGCCGAGGTCAGGCCGGCGACGCGACCGTCCATGGCGAACAAGGCCGACGCCGCGTTGTTGTCGCTCTGCGTGATCATCTTGAACGCGAGGTTCTTCTCGGCCGATGACATCGACGTCTTCGAGTTTTGGTGCTGGTAGAGCCGCGTCGCGAGGATGTCGAACTTGACGATGCTCGCGGTCTGGAACGTTCGGTTGGCATTGATCGCGACGCCCGCACCGGTCGCGCGGTCGAGCACGGAAACGGCCGCGTTACCGCCCCGGCCCCGGATGTACGTGGTGAGTTCGGCCGGCAGCGCCGCGTTGACGACACGCCGCGCGTCGAATCCGATGCTCTCGGCCGAGGCGCTCTCGGTGGCCGTGGACGCTCCACTGCCAGCGGCCGATCCACCGACGATGTGCGCGTCCGGCGACTTCGTGAAGTTGAGGCACCCGGACAGGCCGACCGTCGCAACGACAGCGACCGACAAGACGCCGGCCGCGTTGCGCAAGCGATGACCCCAGCGCAGCCGGGGGCGTACGTCGTCGGGGTGCGCCATGGGACGTCACGCTAACGGACGCGACGAAGTAATGGGGCGACCAGGTGGCAAATCCACGCCGCCAGAACGCAAAAGGCCTGGCGGCAGCACCTACCGGCGTGTCGTCTCGCGAGGATCATACCCAGCGAACTCCGA
>DASQPR010000551.1:0-2037 GCA_035643815.1 Micromonosporaceae bacterium
GGGCGAGCGGTTGGCGACCCGACTCGAGTGGGCGAAACGGCGCGTCGAGTTGCCGGCCGGTCGATACGAGACGCTGCTGCCGCCGGAGGCGGTGGCCGATCTGGTCACGTTCGCTCACTTCTTCGGTGGCGCGGCGCGCGATGCCGTGGATGGCCGCTCGGTCTACAGCCGAGCCGGCGGCGGCACGCGCATCGGCGATCAGCTGTGCGGCGACATTCGGGTGACGGTGTCCAGCGATCCGTACGCGGCCGGGCTGGTCTGTCCGCCGTTCGTGATGGCTCACGCGAATAGTCAGGTCGAGTCGATCTTCGACGACGGGCTGGCGCTCGCACCGACCGACTGGATCCGTGACGGGGTGTTGACGAACCTGTTGGCGACCCGGCACGTCGCGCAGACGTCCGGAGTGCCGCTGGCTCCGTTTATCGACAACCTGACCATGACCGCCGCCACGGGCGGCACCGATGCGTCACTCGACGAGATGGTCGCGCGCACCGATCGTGGGCTCCTATTGACCTGCATCTGGTATGTCCGCCCGGTCGATCCGCAGACGCTGCTGTTGACTGGCCTCACCCGCGACGGTGTCTACCTTGTCGAGGACGGCGAGGTCACGGGTGCGGTGAACAACTTCCGGTTCAACGAGTCGCCCGTCGACATGCTGCGCCGCATCACGGAGGTCGGCCGCACCGAGCGTGCGGTCGGACGTGAGTTCGGCGAATACTTCAACCGTGCTGCGATGCCGGCGCTGCGAGTGCCGGACTTCAACATGTCCTCGGTCAGCCAGGCCGCCTAGCGTCGGGCCAGCGCCGTCCAATGCCGGTCCAGTCCAGGTCCGGCGCCGGTTTAGTCCAGGTCCAGTGCGCTTGAAGATCCTGCGCCGGTCTAGTCCGGGTCCGGCGCCGGCGCCGGGCGCGCCAGTCATCGGCCGAGTGCCTGGAGTCCCACCACCCGCAGCAACGCCAGCTTCTCTGCCGCCTCCGAGCCGGGCTCGACGGTGTACGCGATGACCTTGAGATCGGACCCGGCCGCGGTGAACACGTCACAGTCGACCTCGATGTGGCCGACCTCGGGATGCATGATCATCTTCCGGTCGGCGCCGTGGTTGCCGACCGTACGCGAATCCCAAAGATCGGCGAAACGCTTGCTGGCGCGACGCAGATCGGTGACCAACGACCGGAGATCCGGATCATCCGGCCACCGGCCGACGGCGGCACGAAGATCGGCGACCGCCGCTCGCTCGAAGGCGCCTCGTTCGGCCGCGGTGCGAACGATGCGGCCTGTGACATTCGTTGGATCGCCGTCGGTGTCGGGTGCGGTGAAATTGCGCCAGAGCAGATTGCGCTGGCGGCCGTGGAGATCCGACGGGTCGCCCATCAGCGTCGCCCACAGCGGATTCCATGCGATCAAAGTCCAGGCGGCGTCATGCACGCTGACCGGGAATTCGTCGAGTCGCCGTAGGAGGCGCTGGATGCCCGGTGTCACGTGCGACGACATCCGCCCCGATCCCGGCACGATCTGGCCACCGAGCCGGAACAAATAGTCGCGCTCGTCGATGGTCAACTGCAGGGCGCGGGCAAGCGCGCCGAGCACCTGAGCCGACGGACTCGTCGCCCGCCCTTGCTCGAGACGCGTCACGTAGTCGACCGACAACCCGGCCAGCATCGCCAACTCCTCGCGGCGGATGCCGGGGAGCGGCGCTGGCGTCGCGCCGGCAGGCCGACGGCGTCCGGCGACAGCCGGTCTCGCCACCGACGCAGCGACGCGCCGAGCTCATTCGATGTCACGTCACCAGTCTCCCGCAGTCCGTTCGAGCGAGCCTGGTACTACCCGTACCAGGAAGAACAGACGTCTGCCTCGCGCCCGTTCCGGCTGGAACCGTGGCTGCATGACCACAACGACATTGATCACCGGAGCCAACAAGGGCCTGGGCCGGCAGGCCGCGCAACAACTCGTCGCGGCCGGCCACATCGTGTACGTCGGCGCCCGCGACGCCGAGCGCGGCCACGAAGCCGCGGCGGCGGTCGGCGGCCGGTACGTGCC
>DASQPR010000552.1:0-3490 GCA_035643815.1 Micromonosporaceae bacterium
GGATCGCCGCCTCCGATCGCGTGAGTTCCAGGAATACGCCTTCCAGATCCGGGCGCTCGGTGCTGAGCTCGTGCAGCTCGATGCCGTTGACGAACGCGAGGTTGCCGACCGTCGGTGCATCGAGTCCGGTGATCGCGATCCGGCCGTCCGGCGTGGCCGTGGCCGACCCGCCGCGTTCGGTGACGCTCGTGACCACGGTCTCGGGTTGCGGCGTGCGTACGTAGACGATCGCCGCACTGTGCGAGGACGCGACGATCTCGGCGACCGTACCCTGCCGGACAAGGCGCCCGGCCGCGATGATCACGATGTCGTCGGCGAGCAGCTGCATCTCGGACAGCAGGTGGCTGGAGACCAGCACGGTGCGGCCCTGCGCGGCGAGACTGCCGAGGAACTCGCGCATCCAGCGGATGCCCTCCGGGTCGAGTCCGTTGGCCGGTTCATCGAGAATCAGTACGCGTGGGTCGCCCAGCATCGCGGCGGCGATCCCGAGCCGCTGGCGCATGCCGAGCGAGTAGCCCCGGAATTTGCGCTTCGCCGCCGGCGTGAGCCCAGTCAGCGTCAGGACATCCTCGACTCGGGAATCCGGCAGACCGGCCGCGGCCGCGATGGTCCGCAGGTGACTGCGCCCGTTGCGGCCCTTGTGCGCGCTGGACGCCTCGAGTACGGCGCCAACCTGCCGCAGCGGATCGACGATGTCGGCGTAGCGGCGGCCACCGATCGTCGCCGACCCCGCGGTCGGCGTGACGAGGTTCAACACCATGCGAAGCGTGGTCGTTTTGCCCGCGCCGTTCGGGCCGAGGAAGCCGGTGACCCGGCCCGGCTCGACGGTGAACGACAGATCGTCCACGGCGCGGAGCTTCTTGTATTGCTTGGTGAGCCTGGCGACGACGATCTGCCCCTCGGACATGCGGCCCCTCCGGTAAGTCCGATCAGAGTGTCGGACGCCGCGTCGCCGGTCAAGGCCGGAACGGTTGGTGCGACTCCGCGATGAGTCAGACTGCCCAAACGGTCGCGCGGGGCGCCCGCCGTGCCGCCGGCGGCCTCCCACGACTCGGCGCGGACCCGGACCGGGACCGGGTGGCGGCCTGGCCTGCCGCCCCATCGCTCAGGCGATCGCGATCCACGTCGCGAGCGAGCGGGCCAATGCGTCACCGGTCGGGCCGTAGAGTGTCGTCGCGACGGTGGCCTTGCGCCCTTCGGACGTCAGGCGCTGGCCCATGATGACGCACTCGTCGCCGGGTCGCGGCACACCGTCTAGACGGAGTGCCATCCGCCCGAGCACGTACGGCCTGGCCTCCATGTCGACCGACCAGCCGCCGGGACAGTCCAGTGCCGCCCACACCATCGTCGGAGACACATCGGCCGGCACGATCCATGGCGTCGCGGTCCGGCCGGGTTCGACGTGTCCGGGGGATAGCCGGAGCCCGTCGCCGACCGAGCGCGCCGGCCCGCACACGAAGCACGTCGGGAATGGATGATTTACCAGGCCCGGATAGCGCTTCGCGGCGATGTTCGCGGTAGCGAAGTCCACCTCCTCGACGAGGTCGGCGTCGAATTCGGCCGGCTCCGCGTCGGCCACGAGCGCGCCGTCCGGCGTGTAGACACAGACGCTGGCCCCCGCCCGTACCACCGAAAACGGAGTATCCAGCGGTGGTGGCTGGCGCAGCGTGACGACGGTGCCGGCCGGCCGGTCCACCAGCGCCGCGAACGTTCCGGCCGACCAGCCGCCGTTGCCGGAGTCCGCCGGTCCGTTATAGCGCCGCTCGATCATCACCATCGTCAGCTCCTGTCCGCGACCCGGATGACGTTGCACAGACCAGACCACACCGCGTCGATCGCGCACACCTTGACGTCGACCCGACCGTGGGTGAGCACATAGTCGCGCACATCGCTTTCGCCAAGGTCGGTAGCGACGCCCGAGGCACGCTTGGGCCAGGCGATCCAGAGCGCCCCATCCGTCGTCGTCGCGGTGTGCAGCGACGGCCAGCGGGCTTCGAGCCGGGCGCGGTCACTGCAGAAACAGACGATTATTTGGTACGGCCGGGCCGACGGAACCCTTCGCCGGTGCACGACAACGCCGGCGGGCAGATCGCCGAGGTCCAGATCCGGCGGAGCACCGTCGAGCAGCACGTGGTGGCCGGCCTTGATACCGAGCTTGCCCCACAGAGGCGTTGGCGAATAGCCAGCCATGCCGACACCCTGCCATACGCGGACGACGATCTCGATGCGCATCGACCTCCGCCCGTGATGGTCGGGAACCAGACAGGGACGAGGCGCCGCCGACGTGCTTGAACACGTCGACGACGCCTCGCCATCGGCCACGATCGACCACCCCCCAGGGATCGTCCGCGGCAGCTAGGGACGGCTGCCGGACATCGCGGGTGCCGCCTCGTTGAGGTCGACACTCGCGGTGCCAAGTCGGCCCGGGCCACCGGATGCGACGACCGGCATCGATCGACAGCGCTGAACCAGCGGCGTACGGGTGACCAGAGTATCGATCAGCGCACCGACAGAAACGATGATGCCGACTGCTCCCCGTCGAGATCCGTCCGGATGGAGACGCGTCGGTGAAGACGAGTTCTGCGAGGCATCCACGTGTGCGTCCGGTTCGTGCTGTCAACGCCGGCCGGTCAGCGGTGCGCAGTCTGCGGTCGTTCACGGTGGTTCACGTCAATTGATAACGCAGCGTCTCCTGTGGTTTTAGCGAATTCTGCCAACGGCTGCGACGGCCCCCGGGACCGAATGTCGACACCGCGTAATCGGTCTTGCACGGAGCATTGATCCCGTCCTTAACGCAATTAGAAACTGTTTGAGTTACCTACTCCACAAAAGCGATTATTCGGAAAGAACGGACTTGTACCTTCGGTTGAACGGTCACGTAACCCCCCGACGGAAGGAAACCAACACCGTGAAGTTCAGCCACCGCACCGAGACCGCAGCTGCGTTCTTCCGCAGCCCCATCGCTCGACGCGTCGGCATGCTCGGCGTCGCCACGGCGGCGATCGCCGGTATCGCGGTAGGACCCGCGGCGGGTTCCCACACCGCGGCCCCGGCCGACAAGGCCGCATCGGTGGCCTCGACCACCGGCACGTTCGCCAACTCCGTGCACGCCACGCACACAGCGGCAACCAGGCCGGCCGCACACAGCCCCGCAGTTAAGCCTCTGGCGGCCCCGGCCAAGCACGCGCCGGCCCCGCACAAGCCGGCCGTGAAGGTGCCCAGCAAGAAGGCGCTGCTTCCCAAGGTGGTGCACGGCTCGCAGGCGTCGTTCAAGCCCAACGCCACCCAAAAGCGCAACGCCGCCGCGATCGTCAAGGCCGCCAAGGACATGAAGCTGCCACCCCGCGCCATGGTCATGGCCGTGGCCTGCTCACTGCAGGAGTCCTCGCTGCACAACTACGGCAACCTCGGCAGCCACAACGACCACGACTCGCTGGGCCTGTTCCAGCAGCGCCCGTCATCCGGCTGGGGTAGCCCGGCCCAGGTGACC
>DASQPR010000553.1:0-7014 GCA_035643815.1 Micromonosporaceae bacterium
CTTGACGAAGGACTTCGGCGGCCGGACCGCTGTCGAGGACGCGTCGTTCAGCGTCGCCCGCGGCGAAGTGTTTGGATTTCTCGGTCCTAACGGCGCCGGTAAGACCACGACCGTACGGATCCTCGGCACGCTCATGGCACCGACCTCGGGCTCGGCAACTGTCGCCGGAGTTTCGCTTACACCGGAGAACGGGGTGGAGATCCGCCGACGGATTTCGGTCATGCCCGAGTCACCGGGTCTCTACCTCCGCTTGAGTGTGATCGAGAATCTCGAATGTTTCGCCGACCTCTATGAGGTGCCCGATCCGCGTGACCGCATTGACCGCGCGCTGCGGGCCGTCAACCTGGCTGACCGCGCCAACGATTCCTGCGGCGCGCTGTCCAAAGGTCTACGCCAGCGGGTCGCCCTGGCGAGGGCGCTCCTGGGCGACCCGGAGGTGCTCTTCCTCGACGAGCCGACCGCCGGCCTGGATCCGGTGGCCGCTCGGGACGTCCATGAGTTGATCGGCGTGCTCCGCCGCGGCGGTATGACGATCTTCCTCACGACGCACCGCCTCGACGAGGCCGAACGTCTCTGCGACCGCGTCGCGATCTTGAATCGGACTCTGCACACGATCGGTCGACCCGCTGATCTCCAGGAAAAGCTATTCGCCAAGACGCTCATCGTCCGGACCGTGGCCCCGCTCGTGACGCCGGACGCTGTCTTTGCCGGTCTTCCGGCTGTCGACGGTTGGCGGCCGGACGGACCCGCGGCGTACGTCGTCGGCGTTTCCAATCCGACCGTCGCCGCACCGGCCGTTGCCCGGGCGCTCGTGGCCGCCGGCGCCGACGTGCTGTCGATCAGCGAGTCACGGCACTCGCTCGAAGACGTCTACCTCGAACTGATCAACGATGACACGGAAGCCGGTGTGCGATGGGCTTGAGTACGAGGCGAATCCGCGCCATCTTCCGCAAGGAACTCCGCGAGTACCGGCGCAACGGTTCCTTGGTCATCGGCACCATGGCAATCATCCCGCTGCTCTTCGTCATCCCATCGCTGGTCGACGTGTTCGCGCTGCCCGCCTCAGCGGCGAGCACGCTCCGACATGAAGATGCCCTGCTATACATGCTCGGCATACCGGCGATCGTCCCCGCCGTGGTCGCCGCTTACTCGGTCGTCGGCGAGCGCCAGCAGGGCACCCTCGAGCCGGCGCTCACGACGCCGATCCGCCGCGACGAGTTCCTATTGGCCAAGGCTCTGGCCGCCGTGATCCCTTCGCTTGCCATCGCCTATGTTGTCTACGCGTTTGTTCTCGTCTGCGTCGAGACGTTTGCCGATCCGGCCGTGGCGTCCGCGCTGGTGCGTGGCCCGTCGATAGTCGCCCAACTCTTGTTCACCCCGCTCCTTGCCGCCTGGTCGATCTGGATCGGGATCGCGATCTCCACCCGAACCAACGACATCCGGGTCGCCCAGCAACTCGGCACGCTGGCGAGCCTCCCGACGGTCGCGGTCACAACGCTTATCGCGTACGACGTTATCCACGCAACGCTCGGCCTCGCCCTCATCCTCGCGGCGGCGCTACTGATCCTCAACGGGCTCGGCTGGCGACTAACTTCGGCGATGTTCGACAGCGAGCGTCTCATCGTCGCCGCTCGCTGATGACACGGCGGGACCGCGAGTTGCGGCATCCGATGAACTCACCGGCCGGAGATCGCGCATTCTCAACGGGTTCGAGACGATCAGGCTGGCCACCGACCGGTGACTCGACGGACTCCGCTCGCACCAGCCCGATCGACCGCGGCCTTAACGACGGCAAATATTGCGCCCTGTAACGCGGCGGCGGTCAGGATCTCGCCCCAGCCGCGGTCTTCGTCGGTTGCGTTCGGCGCATCATCATCGTTGGCGACGTATTTCCAGATCTGCTTGAACACCAGACCCGAAATCGCACCAGCGGCCGCGCCGAGCACCAACCCAACTGGCTTATACGCGATCTTTCCCAGCAGCTTGCTCATGACCGACGCCGCCTTACGAGGCAGACGACCACCGCGCGGGCGACGCCGGCCAGGATTGCGGCTCCGGTCAACGGATTGCGCACCGCAGTTCGGAGGTCAGCTTGGCCGGCCGACTCGCGCGCGTCGATGGCACGTGTTCGGGCGTCGTCGGCGACAGTCGTCACGACCCCGGCAACGTGACCGCCCGCTGCGCGTACCGAATGTGCGATCTTGTTGGTGACGCCGGTGTGTTTAGTCCGCGCCCCGACATTGCTCCTGGCCGCCAGGGCTTCGACCGTCTCGCCGAGGTCGGTGCGCGTCCGCTCGATCTCGTCGTACAGAGCCTGGCGATCCGCGAGAGGTTCGGCGGTCATGATCGCCGTCCGTCCCGTACCGCCGTCTTCACGGTCTCGACGTCGGCCGCGACGTTGGCCGCGGCGTCGGTCGGAGTTGGCGGCGTCGCGCGCTGAAGTTGGTGCTTACCGGCCAGCGCGGCCAGTCCGGCGCCGGCGAAGACGACGACCGCCACGATCAGGACGGCAAGCCAGAGCGGCCAGACGAGATCCAGCGCGACGATCACCAGAGCGATGATCAGACCGAGCCCGTAAGCAGAAAGGGTCGCCGCGGCACCGAGCAGGCCGCCGCCCACACCGGCACGTTTCGCCTTGGCGGTGAGCTCGATCCGCGCCAACGTGATCTCGTCCCGGACGAGCGTCATCATCTGTGATGACGCCCGATTCACCAGACCGGCCGTCGATTCATCGGCGAGTTCCGAGGCATTCAGCGGACTCTCAGCGACCATGGAGCCACCTCCCTGGTGAGCGCTTTGCCCAAATTCCCAGCCGTCGAAACGAATCGAGTGGCTGATCCGCATGCCTATAGTTGCTGTGGTGACCCAGCCCGCCCGGCGACTCGGCACCCCGGCACGTTTCTCGACGTCAGGGGCGGGTAAGACAGACGTTCTGACCCGACCCGGCGGGAGCACACCGAAATGAACGCAGCGAACAACGCCGCAACGACGTGGAGCCGCGCAATGCCGCTACGACACATTTCCGGCCCCCGGCCGTCGGATTCCGACTGATTCGGCCGCGCATATGCAATGGGGACTGCTCCTCGCCGTACTCGCCGCTGTCTTGACCGCGGGGGCGACGATCCTGCAGGCCATCGGAGCCCGCCACGCGCGCCGCTACAACACCGTCGACCCGCGCCTGCTGCTGTCGGTGCTCCGGTCCGGGGCGTACGTAGTCGGGTTGATCATGCTCACCACGTCGTTCGTGGTGACGCTGGTCGCCTTGCACAGCACGCCGCTCTTCGTGGTTCAGGCGATCAACGGTGCGAGTTTGGCCTTTATTGCCGCGTTGTCGTGGGTGCTTTTCCGCGCAAAGCTCGCCGCGTCCGAATGGATAGCCATCGGTACGGTATTTGCCGGGATCGTCCTTCTGGTGGTGGCTCAGCGCCCGAGCAAAGCGGACAGCCTGCCGTTGATCGGCCAGTGGGCGCTGCTCGGTGCGGCCGTCCTGCTCGGAGTGATTGCTTTCACAGCGACCCGTCTCCTCTCCGGCTCGGCTCTGCCGGCCCTGCTCGCTGGCCTCGCATTCGGCGACGCCGCGGTCGGAAGTCGGGTGATCGCCGATCAATCGTTGGCGGCCTTGCTGGTGTCCCCGGCGACGTACGCGGTTGCTCTCGCCGGCCTCCTAGGTGCCCTGCTGTATGCCACCGCGCTGCAACGCGGCTCGGTGACGGCGGTCTTCGCGGCGAGCACGGTCGGGCAGACGCTCGGCCCGGCGGCTACCGGGTGGCTGCTGCTCGGCGACAGCGTGCACGCGGGCCTGCTCCCTGCCGCGGCGGTCGGGTTCGGCCTCACGATCGCCGGCGCGATCTTCCTCGCCCGCCACGCCCACCCGGATCAGATCCAGTCGTCGTTCGTGGCTTGGCGGCTCACGGCACGGCTGCGGGTCGCCCGTCACGAGTCGCGGCTGCGGTTGGCCGGTCACGAGTCGAGCCTGCAGGTGGCCGACCACGAGTCGAAGCCGCGGGCGGTTGCTGCCCACGAGTCGAGGCTGCAGGTCGCTGACCAGGCCTCGACGGTGCGACTGGCCAATCCGGAGTCGGTGCTGCGGGTGGCCACCGATGAACACCGGTCGTTGATCGACGACGAAAGCGTCGCGGCCGTAGGACGGCTCCGCCCGCTGGTCAAGCGGTTGCCCACCTGGTTGCGGTGGCGTGACCGGGCCCGCGCCGCACGCGCGACCACGCTTTAGCCGGCCGCCGCCCCGGCCCTTGTGAGCTGAATGCCGCGGTCCCGCCTGCGTTAACACGCTTTGGCCGGCCGCTATACAGCCCGCATGGCCTGGATGACGCGGTGCTGCCCGCCGCACGAGGTCTGGTGTCTGGCGGTCTTCCCTTAAGACGACATCGGCCGTTGATCGCGGTGACCGCGGCCCGGTCGCGGGTGAACAATCCACTATGTCGAGGGGTGTTCAACACGAACTACGAGTGGCGCGAGACACAGAGGACAGATAGGTTCCGGTGAAATGATCCTCGTCAAATCGGAAGGTCATCGTGTCCGTACACTCCTGGCGTCGACCCTCACGCCGCCTCACCATCATCCTGGCTGCCGTCACCGCGATGCTCGCTCTCGCCGGCGGCGGGTTCGCTTACGCGGCGACACAACAACCCGCGATTAAGACGTCCACCCCTCGATCGGCCAACCAGATCACCAACCTGGACGTGCTCCGCCAGCAGATACGCAACTACTACGGCGACCCGTTGGGCACTGGGGTTTCACCGGCCGACAGCAACTACGCCAAGGAAGCGGAGTCGGTCGCGGCCTCCGGTGAGCGGTGGCTCGGCGCACAGCACCGTACAAACGGGACCAAGGCGATCGTGCTCGACGTGGACGACACGACGTTGTTGACCTGGAACTACGAGATCTTCAGCAACTGGGCATTCAACCCAACGACCAACGCGCAATTCGTGACCGACCAGCGGTTCCCGGCGGTGTTCGGGATGGTCGACATGGTCAACACCGCGGAGCGCGAAGGCTACGCCGTGTTCTTCCTGACCGGTCGCCCGGCGACACAGGAGGCTGCCACCCTCGGCAACCTGACCGCGGACGGGATCGGCGTCGACGCCGGCTACCCAAAGCCGACGACGTTGAGCGACGGCGAGGACGGCCTGTTCACCAAGCCCGCGGTGGCCGACTACCCGGATTACCTCAAGGCAGCTTGCGCCAACGACCCGAACGGCTCGTGCACGACGATCCACTACAAGTCTGCGACGCGCGCGCACATCGAGTCGCTCGGATATGACGTCGTCGCGAACTTCGGCGACCAGTTCAGCGACCTGACGGGCGGGTCCGCCGACCGTACGTTCAAGATGCCGAACCCGAACTACTTCCTGCCGTAGTCGCTTTCGACCGCACTTTCGATCCTCGAGCCCCAGGCTGGTGGCGGCGCGTCCGCCGCCGCCGGTCTGGGATCGGCGGCTGTGGCACGGGGCGGGCACTGCCGGCCATGCGAGACGCGGTCGGCGACGACGGCATCGTGATCGGCATCGACCTGACACCGGAGATGTTGACGGTCGCGTCGCTGCAAAGCACGAGCCAGTTCCAACTGTTGCTGGCCGACGCAGGCCAACTGCCGCTCGCGGATGGGAGCGTCGATGTCGTGTTCGCCGCCGGACTTGTGCAGCATCTGCCGGACCCCAGGGCCGGCCTGGTCGAGCTGGCCCGGGTTACCAGGCGTGGCGGTCGGCTGATCATCTTTCATCCGTCCGGTCGCGCCGCACTGGCCGCGCGCCACGGGCGAGCGCTCCGCGACGACGAGCCGCTGGCGCCCAACCAGCTCAGACATCTGCTCGACGGCTCCGGGTGGTCGCTCGTCCGCTATGACGACCCGCCGCATCGCTTCTATGCGCTGGCCGAACGGTCGGGTCCAGCCACGCAAGCGCCGCTGGTCGAACGATCCGATCCGGCCGGGTAGGTGGGGCGGGGCGATGGCCCGCCCGATACCGCTCGCCAAACAGACCAAGCCCAAACCCATCCGCCGGTACGGCAGGATGAGGCTCATGAAGAGCGAAGTCATCAGCGTCCGGACCGGCTCGCGCCCAACCGTGCGCGACGTCACCGGTGAGGCAAACGCCTTCTTGGCCGAGGTGGCCGCCACTGGCGACGGGTTACTGCACGTCTTCGTCCCGCACGCGACGGCCGGCATCGCGATCATCGAGACTGGTGCGGGCTCCGACGACGATCTGGTTGCCGCGCTCGACGCCGTGCTGCCGGCGGACGGTCGGTGGCGTCACCGACACGGGTCGCCGGGGCACGGTCGCGACCACGTGGTGCCGGCATTCGTCGCGCCGTACGCCACGCTTCCGGTGCTGCACGGCCGCCTCGCGCTCGGCACGTGGCAGTCGATCTGCCTCGTGGATCCGAACGGCGACAATGCCGTACGGCAGATCCGCTTCTCGTTCCTGGCCGGCTGAACCGCGAGGCCGGCCGGCGGCGCAATCAGCGAACGCAGACTCAGCCGGTCTCGGCCGCGATCGTCGTGTCATCTCCGTGGCCGGTGTGCACCTGAGTCGACGACGGCAACGTGAACAGGCGCCGGCTGATCGAGTCGACGATCGTTGCATGGTCGGAGAACGAACGTCCGGTCGCACCGGGGCCGCCACGGAACAACGTGTCACCGGTGAAGACGCAGCCGAGATCCTCGGACCGATAGCAGACGCTGCCCCAGGTATGCCCGGGCGTGTGGATCGCGCGCAGGATCGTGCCGGCTACCGGAAACTCGTCTCCGTCCGCGATCCAGGCGTCGGGATCGTGATCCGGGTGCGTCATCGCCCACAACTCGCGATCGTCGGGATGCAACCAGATCGGCGCGTTCGTCGAGGTCGACAACGCGACCGCCGCGTTCACGTGGTCGTTGTGGGCGTGCGTACAGAGGATCGCCACCAGCCGCCGGCCACCGATCGCGGCCACGATTGCCTCTGCGTCGTGCGGCGCGTCCAGAACCACGCACTCGCTGTCGTTGCCGACGATCCACAC
>DASQPR010000554.1:0-6999 GCA_035643815.1 Micromonosporaceae bacterium
CTGGCCAAGGTCGATAGCGAGGTGGTCGGATTCGTCGCGGTCGGCCGCTATCGACAGCCGGCGGGTGACCCCGATCCGATGGTTGGCGAGGTGTTCGCCATCTACGTCGCCGCCGAGCACTGGTCGACCCGGGCCGGGCAGGCACTCATGCGAACTGCGGTCGGTCATCTCGCCGATCATGGCGTGGCCGAGATCCGGCTCTGGGTGCTCGCCGACAATCCGCGCGCCCGCCGCTTCTACGAGCGGTTCGGGTATGTGGTGGACGGCGAGACGCGGGTGGAGGACATCGCAGCCGACTACCCCGATGCGCGGCCGGTCGAGGAAGTGCGTTACACGCTGCACGTACGCTGACGGCATGGCTACCGGTTTCGTCCGACCCGCTCGACCGGCCGACGCGTCCGAGATCGCGCGCATCCAGCTGGCGACGTGGCGTACGGCGTACCGCCGGCTCCTGCCCCGCGGCGTGCTGGCCGAGTTGGACGAGGCCTGGATGGCCGGGCAGTGGCGGGCGGCGATCGAGGAGCCGCCCTCGTCGCGGCATCACATCATGATCGCGATCGAGCAGGCCGGCCCGCCGCCGGACGAGCCGGACGCCGAGGCCGACGCCGAGGCCGACGCCGAACCGGCCGTACGGTCGTATGTGGTGGGCTTCGTCGCCACCGGCCCGGCCGACGAAGCGGCGCTCGCTCCGGAGGAGAAGCCGCTGCCCGAGACGACGGCGGCGATCACCGATCTGCTCGTGGAGCCGCGTTGGGGTCGTCGCGGCCACGGGAGCCGGCTCCTGGCGGCGGCCGTGGCCGGATGGCATACCGACGGCTTCGACACCGCGGTCGCGTGGGCGTACGACGGCGATCCAGCGACCCGGGCATTCCTCGCATCGGCGGGCTGGGAGCCCGACGGTGCGACGCGCGCGCTCGACGTCGATGACCTGCTGGTCGACCAATTCCGCCTGCACGTCTCCCTCGATGACGTCGACGTCGAGCCGACCGGCGCCTAATCCCTGTCAGCGTGGGGGCGGCGCAGCCGGTCGCGTCCGACACGGATGTCGCCGCACTGGGCTTGTCGGTGGCGGTCTTGCATCAGACCCGGTCGAGCACCATCTTCGCTAGGTTAATGAAGTTCTGCTCAGGTACGACGGCCGGGGCAGAGAAGATGACGGTACGGGTCTCGCGGTGGGACACCTTGGCTACGGCGATCAACGACTCGCCGTCCGAGTCGGTGAAGAAGGTCCCTACCTCGCCGACGCCAGTCACCTTGTGTACGACAACGTGGTTACCCTTCGCGATGGCATCGATACCCTCCTGCGGCGACAAGTCCTGCTTGGCCGCCGTGACGACGAGGTCGAACGGGTGCTTGCCGCCGCTTCCGTACTTGCACTCGTAGCTGGCGAAGTCGTGGTTGGTGTCCGGCGCACCCTCGACGGCCGTCAGCTTGGTCTGGCTGTTGGCGCCGCCGAGCAGTGTCTTAAGTTCCCCTGTGGACAACAACGGACAGGCGGCGGTGATCTTCGCGACGGGTTTCGGTGTGCTCGTCGGTGCGCTACTGGCGGGCGTCGCGCTATGCGATGTGGCCGCGTTCGCGGGTTCCTTCCAGATCGCCGTCCGGCTCGCCGTCGAGCATCCGGCCGTGAACGCGAGCAAACAGATTGCGGAACCGATCAGGACGATACGAGACACGTCGAAGCACACTACCCGATGGTTCAGCGACACATTTGTACGGAGCCTCGGCACTTCAAGCCGCGTTAAGCGCCTAACTCCTGTACAAACGCGAGGGAGCACGCCCGGCATTGCGGCCACTCAGTCGAGCAGGGACTCCAGCCCGATCGTCAGACCCGGCCGGTCCAGGATGGCTCGCACCGCCATCAGGACGCCCGGCATGAACGAGGCCCGCTCGTACGAGTCGTGGCGGATCGTCAGCGTTTCTCCGGCCGTACCAAACAAGATCTCCTGATGCGCGACGAGCCCGGCGGCCCGGACCGAGTGGATGCGCACGCCATCGACCTCGGCGCCGCGAGCGCCGGCGACCTCGTCCTTGGTGGCGTCCGGCATGCTGCCCATCGACGCCGCGGCGCGTGCCTCGGCCACGATCGCGGCCGTCCGTGTCGCCGTGCCGCTCGGTGCGTCCACCTTGTTCGGATGGTGCATCTCGATGATCTCGATCGACTCGAAGAAGCGGGCAGCACGCGCGGCGAACTCCATCATGAGCACCGCGCCGATCGCGAAGTTCGGCGCGATCATGACGCCGACCTCGGGCTTGAGCGCAAGCCAGCCCCGGATGCGATCCAGCCGGCTGTCGGTGAAGCCGCTGGTGCCGACGACTATGTTGATGCCCTGGTCGACGGCCCAGTGCACGTGATCCATCACCACATCGGGGTTGGTGAAGTCGACCAGCACTTGGGCGCCGGCGTCGGACGCGTTGAATAGCCAGTCACCCTGGTCGACCATGGCAACGAGCTCCATGTCATCGGTCGCCTGCACGGCCCGGCACACCTCGATGCCCATACGGCCTCGGGCGCCCAGCACGCCGACCCGGATCGGTTCGCGTTCGTCAGTCACGCGATCAACCTAGCCCATGCCGTACCGATGGGCTGCGCAAGTCAGCGCCGCCGAATGTGACGACGGCATGATCCGCGGGTCGCCGCGTTGCCAGCGCTTTGATGGGTACGGCCGACGGGTACGGTCGACCAACGCGCGCCGTCCCCGAGCGCGATCGCCGGCGCCACCCTCAGTCGCTCAGCAGATGGTCGAAGTCTTGTTCGCCGAACGGGCCGACCAGCGCGAGCGACATCGGTCGCGTCAGCAGATCGGCGGCGACGTTTCGGACGTCATCGATCGTCACCGCGTCGACGCGAGCCAATAGGTCGTCCACGGTCATCAGGTCGTTGTAGAGAAGCTCGCCCTTGCCGAGCCGGCTCATCCGTGACCCGGTGTCCTCCAGGCCGAGCACGAGCGAGCCCTTCATCATTCCCTTGCCGCGTACGACTTCCGCCTCGGTGAGCCCCTCGGCGGCGACTCGGGCCAGTTCGGCCCGGATGAGCGAGAGCACCTCGTCGACCTTGCCGGGAGCGCAGCCGGCGTACACCGCGAAGATGCCGGCGTCGGCGTACTGCGACGTGTACGAATACACCGAGTACGCGAGACCGCGCTTCTCCCGGATCTCCTGGAACAGCCGGCTCGACATGCCGCCGCCGAGGCAGTTGTTCAGCACACCGACGGCGAAGCGCCGCTCGTCGAGCCGAGTAAGGCCCGGGCAGCCAAGCACCAGGTGCGCCTGCTCGGTGTCCTTGTCACGAACAATGACGGACGGCTCGCGTACGGGCGCGGGCGGCTCGGTCGGGCGGTACGCCGACGGTTCGGCGGCCGCACTAGCGACGCCGGACCGCGCGAACGACTCGGTCACCATCGCGACGACGCTGTCGTGGTCGAGGTTGCCGGCCACCGAGACGACCATGTGTTCCGGCACATACCGCGTCCGGTAGAAGTCGACGATCTGGTCGCGTGTCATCGGCGTGATCGTCTCCTCAGTGCCGGAGATCAGCCGACCGAGCGGCGTGTCGGTGCCGTAGATGGCCTCCGCGATCAGGTCGTGCACCTCATCGCTGGGCTCGTCGTCGTGCATCGCGATCTCTTCGAGGATCACGCCGCGTTCGGTTTCTACGTCGGCGTCGGCGAGGATCGAGTCAACCACCAGGTCGCACATCACGTCGACGGCCATGCTCGCGTCCTCGTCCAGCACGCGGGCGTAATAGCAGGTGTATTCCTTTGTGGTGAAAGCGTTTGTCTCGCCGCCGACGGCTTCGATGCCGGCCGAGATGTCCAGCGCACTGCGCCGCTTCGTACCCTTGAACAGCAGGTGTTCCAGGAAATGTGAGACACCGCCCCGGCCGGGCTCCTCGTCACGGGAGCCGACGCCGACCCAGACCCCGAACGACACGCTGCGCATGGCCGGAATCGCTTCGGTGACGATGCGCAGCCCGCTCGGCAGGACCGTCCGGCGCACCGTACCGCCCAAGGGATTGACCACGATCGTTTCCGCGGGCGGGATCGAAGCCGGTGGGATCGAAGCGGGCTGAATCGGTGTTTCGGCGTTCATAAACCAGCCTTCGCAGGGTCTTCGTAAGTCTTTCGCACGAGGGGTGGATACCCGTGAGGGCGTAGGCACGCCTACGCCCTCACGGGATTGCGCTCATCGTCCGTACGGACGAATTGGTCAGCGCTGGCGACGACGGCGCCGGCGTGCCTCGTCGCTTTCGCCGGCCGGGCCATCGCCCGACGGTGCTCGGTCGTCACCACGGGACGGGCCACGGTCACCGTGGTCACGCTCGCCGCGGTCACGCGGACCACGGTCGCCACCCCGGTCCCGGTTGCCCGGTCCGGAGCCGCCCGCGGGCGCGATAACCTCGCCGTCGGAGCCGACCTTGTCCAGGTAGACCTTCCCGCGCGCGTCGATCTCGGCGATCTGCACCTCGACCTTGTCGCCCACGTTCAGGTAGTCCTCGACTCGCTCGACCCGCTTCGTGCCATCGCCGACCTTGGAGATGTGCAGCAGGCCGTCGCGGCCGGGTAGCAGCGAGACGAACGCGCCGAACGCGGCCGTCTTGACCACCGTGCCCAGGAAGCGGTCGCCGACCTTCGGCATCGTCGGGTTGGCGATCGCGTTGATCCGCTCAACCGCCGCGGCGGCCGCCGGGCCGTTGGTTGCGCCCACGTAGATCGTGCCGTCGTCCTCGATGGAAATATCGGCGCCGGTCTCGTCCTGGATCGCGTTGATCATCTGCCCCTTCGGGCCGATCACCATGCCGATCTTGTCGACCGGGATCTTCACGGTGGTCACGCGCGGCGCGTACTCGCTCATATCGCCGGTGACACCGATCGCCGACAGCATCACGCCGAGGATCGTGGCGCGCGCGTCGTGCGCCTGGGCCAGCGCGGCCGCGAGCACGTCGGACGGGATGCCGTCGAGCTTCGTGTCGAGCTGGAGCGCGGTCACGAACTCTGATGTACCGGCAACCTTGAAGTCCATGTCGCCGAACGCGTCCTCAGCGCCGAGAATGTCGGTCAGGGTGACGAACGAGATCTTGCCGTCGACCTCGTCGGAGATCAGGCCCATCGCGATGCCGGCGACCGGCGCCTTCAGCGGGACGCCGGCGTACATCAGCGACATCGTGCTGGCGCAGACCGAGCCCATCGACGTGGAGCCGTTGGAGCCGAGAGCCTCGGACACCTGGCGGATCGCGTACGGGAACTCGGTGCGCGACGGAAGCACCGGGATCAGGGCGCGCTCGGCGAGTGCGCCGTGTCCGATCTCGCGCCGCTTCGGCGAACCGACCCGGCCGGTCTCACCGGTCGAGTACGGCGGGAAGTTGTAGTTGTGCATGTAGCGCTTGGACTTCTCCGGAGAGAGCGTGTCCAGTGCCTGCTCCATCCGGAGCATGTTCAGTGTCGTGACGCCCATGATCTGCGTCTCGCCCCGCTCGAAGAGCGCACTGCCGTGTACGCGCGGCAGGATGCCGACCTCGGCGGTCAGCGGCCGGATATCGCGCGGGCCACGGCCGTCGATGCGCACCTGGTCGCGGAGGACGCGAGCGCGCACCTCTTTCTTGGTGACCGAGCGGAACGCCGCACTGATCTCCTTCTCGCGACCCTCGAACTGGCTGTCGAGGCGCTCGTGGGCCACGTCCTTGAGGCGGTCGAGCTGGCTTTCGCGCTCCTGCTTCGCGGCGATCTTCAGCGCCTCGCCAAGCTCGCCCCGCACGGACGCCTCGACCGCGGAGTACACGTCGTCCTGGTAGTCCAGGAAGACCGGGAACTCGCCGGTCGGCTTGGCCGCGCTGTCGGCCAGCACCTGCTGGGCCCGGCAGAGCTCGCGGATGGCCGGCTTCGCGGCCTCGAGACCGCTCGCCACGACCTCCTCGGTCGGCGCGGGCGCGCCTCCGGCGATCAGGTTCACCGTGTGCTCGGTGGCCTCGGCCTCGACCATCATGATCGCGACGTCGCCGTCGGGCAGCGTACGGCCGGCCACGACCATGTCGAACGTGGCGCGTGACAGCTCGTCGTGCGTCGGGAAGGCGACCCACTGGCCGTCGATGTGCGCGACGCGGGTCGCTCCGACCGGGCCGGAGAACGGCAGGCCGGCGAGCTTCGTCGACATCGACGCGGCGTTGATCGCCACGACGTCGTACGGGTGCGACGGGTCGAGGGCGAGAATCGTGCCGACGATCTGGATCTCGTTGCGAAGACCCTTGGCGAAGCTTGGGCGCAGCGGACGGTCGATCAGCCGGCAGGTGAGGATCGCGTCCTCACTCGGGCGGCCTTCGCGGCGGAAGAACGAGCCGGGGATGCGCCCGGCGGCGTACATCCGCTCTTCGATGTCGACGGTGAGCGGGAAAAAGTCGAGGTTGTCCTTCGGGTGCTTGCTCACCGTGGTCGCGGACAACACGACGGTGTCGCCGAGCTGCGCGAGTGCGGAGCCGGCGGCCTGGCGGGCCAGGCGGCCCGTGGAGAAGGTGACCTCGCGGGTGCCGAATGACCCGTTGTCGATGATCGCCTTGCTGGATTCGGTGCCGAGAGTGTGCTCGGACATGTGTGGGTTGTGCTCCTTGGTCTCCTCGACCCGGTCGTCGTGACTCAGGTCGGCGGGCGACGACGCAGCCGGCGGGTTATGTCGAGTGGGCCGGTCTTCGATCGAAGCCCGCGGGAGCCACTGCCCGTAAAGGGCGGTCCCGAAGACCACTACCGGAGACCGGTTCACCGAGCGCCTTACCCGGCGAGGGATGGGTCGTCGTCCTGTGCAATTGGATTGGGTGTTGCTCGTTCTCGGTGTTGCTGGTTGTGCAGTTATGGGTGGTGCGGTTACGGGCCGGGGGAGCGACCGAGCACTCACGCCGTCTCGCGGCGCAATGCTCGTCACTCCCCCGCTCGTGTCACCTACGCAGGCCGAGCCGCTCGATCAACGACCGGTAGCGGCTGATGTCGGTCTTCTGCAGGTAGTTCAGGAGCC
>DASQPR010000555.1:0-2346 GCA_035643815.1 Micromonosporaceae bacterium
TGGCCCGTGCTGGGATCTCAGCGTGGTCGCTGCGGATTTGCCGGCGCTACGGGACGAGACCGGGGAACCAGCGGTGCAGATACGGCCGGAGCAACGCGTACCCGACGAAGGACACGATGTCGAGGATCGAGTGGGCGACCACTAGCGGCGCCACCCGACCGTACCGCCGGTAGAACGACGCGAAGATCACGCCCATGACGGCGTTGCCGATGAACGCGCCGAAGCCCTGATAGAGGTGGTAAGAGCCGCGGATCACCGCCGACAGTGCGATCGCGGCCGGCGTCCGCCAGCGCAGGTCACGGAGCCGGGTGAGCAGATAGCCGACGACGATGACCTCTTCGTTGATCGCGTTCTGGATCGCCGACAAGATCAGCACCGGGATCGCCCACCAGATGTGCGGCAATGAGGTCGGCACCACGTTGGCGCTGATGCCCAGCCCCCTCGCCGCGACATACAAGCCAATCCCGGGTACGCCGATGAGCGCGGCCAGACCGACGCCGATGCCGGCGTCGCGTCCGGGCCGTCGGGCGTCCAGGCCCAGCACCCGGAATGGGTTGCCGTGATCGCGGCGCAGCAGATGGATGGCGAGTGCGACCGGGACCAGAGCGAAGAAGATGCCGAGCAACTGGTACGTCAAGTCGAGGTACGGGCGGCCCGGCGCCTGCGAAACGTTGAGGGACGCCGTGGCCTTCGACAGGCCGCCGCGGGCGGTGATGTCGGCCAGGAGCTGGACGACCGCGTAAACCGCGCTGGCACCGAGCGACAGCAGGAAGACGATGATGACTTCGTTGCGCAGGACGCTGCGAGGCAGGTCCGAGCGCGGCGAACCGGTCAGCCAATCCGGCTCGTCGTGCCAGATCGCGCGCGTGGTCGCCCGTACCCGGGAAGACTTTTCGCTCAGCGGCGCCCACGTGCGCCGCGAGCTGGCGACGAACGGCGACCAGACGCGCCGAAGGGCCGCGGCGAACGGCGACTCGGCGCGGCGACCCTCCGCCGGCGCGCGGTCGCCCACCTGCGGCTGCATCGGCGTCCCTCCGTTCGCGACAATTGCACGGAACTTGGGTGGTCCGGCGGCGATTGACCGCCCAAGTCCCGTGCAATTCTGCACGCCTCCGCTGAACCCCGCGGCGCGTGCCGGCTAAGCGCCGGCGCCGGGCACCCGCCACTCGATCCGGTAGCGCGCCTGCAGCGCCGGCGAACGGACGAGCCAGTAGAAAACGGTACGTTCGCCAGCGCGCCGGCTCGTCTCGGCCGGCCCGAGCGGGACGCCCTCACTCGTGAGCGAGCTGACCGTGCCCCAGACGGCCGGCTCGATCGCGGTCGGGAAGTCGAGTTCGATCGCGAGCTCCCGGGTCGGCAGGCGGATGGCTCGCTGGAACCACGGCCCCCACTTGAGCTCGGGCACGCGGTAGCCGTATTCGATCGTCGCCCGACGGCCGGCGTAGAGGGGAAATCGGCGCTCACCGCTCTCGAACTTGAGCCACAGTTCCTTCGTCGTGTCGGAGTCGTGCGTCGGCTGCCACGCCATCGGCTCACCGTCTGGCCCGTACGCTGCGAAGCCCAACTCGGACCACGTCAGCGGCGCGCCGTGGTGCAGTCGCGCGGATCGGCGCGGGTGGCCGGGATAGCGGTCGACCCGAATCCGTACCGGGTAGCGGACCACCGCCTCCGGCCCGGCGTTGTAGAGATGCCGGCGGACGCGCGTGTGGAAGATGCCGTTGCGGAAGCTCAGGCCGGCGTACTCGCGCTCGACGATGAGGCCGCTGCCCGGCGGCACCCACACCTCCTGCTCGGGCGGCGCGGCCGGCGCGGGGATGGATCGCCGCAGCGTGTCGTACGCGGCGTAGCTCTGCCAGATCTCGCCACCGGTACGCAGCACGACCTCGGCCCGGCGCGCGAAATCCTCGGTCGGTCGGTGCCGGCCGCCCTCGATATGGCTCACATAGGACGGGTCGAACCCCATCTCGCTCGCGAGGGCACGCTTCGACAGCCCCCGCTGCGTACGCCATCGGGTGAGCTGCTGGGCGAACTCCTCCGATGCCTCCTGCAGCGGTGAAAACGTCATCGTGGTGCCTCGCCGGCTGTGTCTTGAGCCTCGTCCAACGACTGCCACAATCGCTGTCACAGCCAAGCACAGTCTCTCACGCAAGAATGGGCAGGGCCGGCCAGCGACGCGCCCAAGCTGGGGCGAACCCTTGCAAATTGCCGCCCGGCCGGCGGGGCGGGCTGAGGACGCCGCCCGCGCAAGTTCAGTGCAGTTGCGGCCGGCAGCCGATCGCGGCGCCGTTCGCGCCCCCAGCGGCGAGCGCCGGGGTGCCCGCGGCGTACGCGGCGTGCGCCCCCTGC
>DASQPR010000556.1:0-2992 GCA_035643815.1 Micromonosporaceae bacterium
ACATGTCGAAGCATCGACCGAACTCGGCAATCCGCTGGCCGAGCCGCCCGAGGCCGATGATCCCGAGTGTCTTGCCGCCGAGCACCGATCCGAGCGTGGCCTGCCAGCGTCCCGATCGTAACGCTGCGTCGTTCGCCGGCAGTTGCCGAACGGTCGACATGATCAACGCCCAGATCAACTCGGTCGTGGAAGCGGTCACGCCGCCCGTCGTGTAGCTGACCTGAATGCCACGGGCGAGCGCGGCCGCCGTGTCGAGCGTCGCGTTGCGACTGCCAGTGAAGCTGATGAAGGCGAGCTTGGGCAGAGCGGCCAGCGTGTCGGCGGCAAGCGGCTGACGGTCGCGCATCAGGCACAGGATCTCGACGTCGCGCAACGCTTCCACGACCCGGTCTGGCGGCCCGATCGGCTCGGTGAACACCGTGATCTCGGCCCGAGACGCTACGCGACTCCAGTCCGCCACCTCGCGCGCGCAGTGCAGGTAGTCGTCGAGGATTGCGACCTTCATCGCGACGCTCCCATCTCGCTCACCGAGTCCTGCCGACACGTGGAATCTACTGGCGCATGGTGATCGCAACGAACGCGTACTCGTCCAGGATCTTGGCCAGTGAGACGCCGCCGCGGCCGAGCAGTCCCGGCGCCGCGCCGGCGCTGACCGGGCGCCCAGGCGACCCGAGCTCTGTCAGCACCGCGTTGGCCCAGGTCCGTCCGAGCGCAAGATGCCGTGCGAAGGCCGCGCCGTCTCGCCCGCCGTGCAGCGCGGTCGCGATCGCGGCATCCCACGGCAGCACCGATCGGGGGCGCAACGCGTAGAGCGCCTTCGCGGCGGCCGTCGAACCGAGCGTCCGCGCGGGCGTGACGCGGATGGCGCAGAGCGCGTCGAACGGCGCGACGAGGCGGCGGATCGCGGTATCGCTCAGCCGGTCGAGCGAGGCGCGCGGCAATGTCGAAGCGAACTCGCCCCACCAGGTCGCGATGCCGGCGTCGAACAGATCGGGCTCGCCCGGGCGCGGCAGCCGGATCCGGCAGCCCCAACCGTTCAGAAACAGCAATAACGCGGCGCGATGGTCGGGGTGGTCGAGATCGGGCCGCGGTGCCGTATCCGCCGTGAATCGGCGTTCGGCCCGGTCGGCGTTCGCGAATGCGTTGAAGACGGCAACGCTGTGCGCGAGCGCCGCGACCGTAGGCGGCGGCGAGGAGGTCGCTGTCATCGCCGCGACGTCGTTGGCATGGCGGTCAAGCTACGGGGCGCCGGCGACATTCCAGGGGCTTTTAGGGGTACGACGTTGCATCGCCTCACTCGGACGCGTATATTCGTGTACGAGTATCCGGAAGCGAGGTGATCCGATGGCGAAGCGGCGCAAGGTCAGCAACCTGCTGGGGCTGGCGATCCTGGCGCAGCTGTCCACGGGGCGACCGATGCATCCGTACGAGATCGCCACCGTGCTGAAGCAGCAGGGCAAGGAAGCCGACATGAACATCAAGTGGGGGTCGCTCTACACCGTCGTGCAGAACCTCGAAAAGTACGGCTTCATCGAGGCGACCACGAGCAACCGGGACGGCCGGCGGCCGGAGCGGACGGTGTATGCGATCACGGAAGCCGGCCGGGTTGAACTGCGTGACTGGATGCGCGAGCTGGTCGGCGTGCTCGAACCGGAGACGAACCGGTTCGAGGCGGCGCTGTCCGTCATGGGCGTGTTGCCGCCGGACGAGGCGATCGCCCTGCTGGAAGCGCGCCTCGCTGCGCTCGATGCGGCGAACGCCGGGCACCGTACGACGCTGAAACAGCTCACCCAGCTGCCACGCGTGTTTCTGGTCGAGTCTGAGTACGCGCTCGCTATGCGGGAGGCCGAGGCGGCGTGGGTGCGCTCGCTGCTCGGCGAGATCGCGACCGGTTCGCTGTCCGGCGTCGACGGCTGGCGGGCCTACCACGAGACCGGCGAGATGCCGGCCGAGTTCGCCCAGATGCTCGACGAGGGGGTGTCGCCCGAGCCAGGAGAGGACAGTCCACCAGACCGACCACCAGAAGACCGATAAGACCCCGGTGCGGTGCGCTAACACCGCGACCGGGGTCGGAACCTCGCAACCGACCCGCGAACGGACCCGGCCGCCAGGTGGCAACCGCAAGAATAGCCGGGCTCTTCCGTTCGACGGGTGTCAAACACCACCCGTAGGAAGAGGAGTTCCACCATGCTCATCGAGGCACACAACCTCGTAAAGACCTATCCGGATCATGCGCCTCGCGGCGCCGCTACGCATCGGCGGCCAAATGTGCGAGCGCTCGACGGCCTATCGATCACCATCGAAGCGGGCGAGATCTTCGGTCTGCTCGGGCCGAACGGCGCCGGCAAGTCCACTGCGATCAAGGTCCTCACCACACTCGCGCGACCGGATTCGGGCTCGGCGACGGTCGCCGGTCACGACGTGCTGCGGCACCCGGAACGCGTACGGCGAGCCATCGGCGTCGTCGCGCAGCGTTCCGGCACCGACCCGCTCGCCACCGGCCGCGACAATCTCATCTTGCAAGGGCGGCTCTACGGCCTCGGCAGCGCCGCGCTCAAGCGCCGGGTCGGCGAGTTGTTTGAGCGATTCGACCTCGCCGACGCGGCCGACCGTGCCGTGAAGACATACTCCGGCGGCATGCAACGGCGGCTCGACGTCGCGCTCGGGTTGGTCCACAGCCCGGCCGTGTTGTTCCTCGACGAGCCGACGACCGGGCTCGACCCCGAGGCGCGCTCGGCGCTGTGGGCCGAGATCGGCCGCCTTTCGGCCGACGAACGGCTCACCATCCTGCTGACGACGCACTATCTGGAAGAGGCCGACCGCCTCGCTGGGCGCCTCGCGATCGTCGACGCCGGCCGCGTCATCGTGGAGGGCACGCCCGACGGGCTCAAAGGCGAGTTGCGCGGCGACGCGGTACACGTGCATCTGCGGGCCGCGCCGGACGGAGATGGCGTTCGGATGGTGCTCGCCGATCTCGCCGGCATTCGCGACG
>DASQPR010000557.1:0-3410 GCA_035643815.1 Micromonosporaceae bacterium
CGCACAGGATCACCACGAGGGTGATGCGCAGCCACCGCTTCGTCACGATCGCGCCGCCGACCCGCCGGACACGGTTGCCGACCCACGTCAACGGATCGCCGACCTGGCGCGTGGTTCGCGGCAATGTCCGCAGCATGGCGGCCCAGCGCCCGCGCGTGCGCCGGAAATTGGAGCGGAACGGGACGTGGCCGTCGCCTAACATCGGCGGCCTATACGGGTGCGGGAGACGGACGTGGACACGACAGACGTCGGCGGCTATTACGCCGCGTTCGGCGATGGAGAGTGGCAACGGCTCGAACGGGACGAGGGCGTCGTCGAGTTCGAGGTGACCACCGCGATGCTGGCTCGGCACCTGCCGGCGTCCGGCCGGATCCTCGACATCGGCGGTGGACCGGGCCGCTACGCGGCCTGGCTCGCCGACCGCCGACAACGGCTTCACCGCCACGGTCGTGGCGAGTCTCGCCGGAGAGCGCGACGGTGTGCGGGTCGAATACTTCACGTTCCGCGTGACGCCGGGAACGTATACCGCGTCTGGCTGAACGGGTCGCCCTTCCCGAATGCGAGCACCTTGGTCGGCGCGACGCCGAAGACGAGTCCGGTGCGGCCGGCGCCGTCGCGGAACGCGTCGTCGCCGACTTCGAACGGCCAGTCGAGCTTCGATTTCCAGAGTGCGGCCAGCGGTTCCAGCAGCGCGTGATCGGTCACGCGGCGGGCCACGCCCTCGACGACGACATCGAGTCCCGATCGGAGCTGGTTGGTGCCGGTGGTCAGAATGCACCGAGGCTCTGACTGGATGTTGCGGGTTTTCTGTTCGGCGTCACCGGTGCAGATGTGCAACGCGCCGTCGAGCCAGATCGCCGGCAGCGGCGTGACATGCGGCCGGCCGTCGCGGCGCACGGACGACAGCCAGAACATCTCGGATCGCGTCAGGACGTCGACGACTTCGGACCACGGACGTGGGGTCGCGTCCGGTGCGCTGAACCCGGCGCTCAACTCGGCGGTCGGTTCAATCTCGGTCATCGGTGCCTCCCGCTGTCGATGTTGGTGGAGTCGATCACGGCCGCTGGCCGCGCCGAAAGGCCTCGACGTCGAGACCGGCCCACGGGTCGAAGTCGACCTCCAGCGGCTCCTGCGCTGGACGCTGGTCGGCCGGCACATGTCGCAGGTTGATCCGGATCCGGGTCCACGTGCTGCTGCGGCCGCGCATCGAGTCGACCAGCACGTCCGCCGGCTCGAGCTGCACCCAGACGTCCGGGTGACGTTCCTTCCAACGCTCGAGGCCGGCCATCGCCTCGTCCTTGCCGGCGGCGCGCGCGATCTCGATCAAAGGCATGGTCGAGCGCCGTCGCCCCGTGGGCTTCGGTGCGTCCGCGTCACCCGGTGCGTTGTCGGCTGGCGGCGCCGCGGCTTTGCTCGTACCCCCGGATCGTGCTCTCCCACGAGATGAGCCGCCGCCCGACCGCGGCCTCGAGTCGGATGGATCAGGTGGAGGCGGCGGTGGATCGTCCATGCCGGCCGCCTTCTGCTCCGCCGCAAGCGCGACGAGGCTGCTCAGGTCGCCGACCGCAAGGTCTATCCCGTCGGCCGGGTCGCCGATCGCGGCGAACCGGGCCGGCATCGTCGCGACGGTGAAATCGCCCGCCTCACACGCGGCGACCTCGTCCCAGTGCAGCGGCGCTGACACGCGTGCATCCGGCGTCGGACGCACCGAGTAGGCCGACGTCGTCGTGTGGTCCTTGGCGTTCTGGTTGTAGTCGATGAAGACGCCGTGGCGCTCCTCTTTCCACCAGCGACTGGTCGCGAGATCCGGCACTCGGGCCTCCACCTCGCGGGCCAGTGCCAGCGCAGCGCGGCGCACCTCGACGAAGCTCCAGCGCCGCTCGATGCGGCAGAAGATGTGCATGCCGCGCGAGCCGGACGTCTTCGGCCAGCCAACGATGCCGTGCTCGCTCAGCACGTCGCGGCAGGCGAGCGCGACCTCGCGGACGTGCTCCCACGGCACCCCAGGGATCGGATCGAGGTCGATGCGCAGCTCATCGGGGTGAGCCAGATCATCGGCGCGCACGGCATGCGGGTGCAGATCGATGCAACCGAGGTTGACCACCCAGGCGAGTTGGGCCGCGTCGCGCAGCACGATCTCGTGCGCGCTGCGGCCGGACGGGTATTTCAGCTCGACCGTCTCGATCCAGTCGGGCCGGTTCTCCGGCGCCCGCTTCTGGTAGAACGCCTGGCCGTCGATGCCGTTGACGTACCGCTTGAGCGCCATCGGCCGCCCGCCGGCCGCCCGCAGCGCGCCGTCGGCCACCGCAAGGTAATAGCGCACCAGGTCGAGCTTGGTGATGCCGGCGGCCGGAAAGTAGAGCTTCTGCGGGTTGGTGATCGTGACGTCCTGGCCGTCGACGTCGAGAACCTCGGTGGGCGTGGCCATGGCCGCACCATACGACACGCGTGCGACGGCGGCCTCCCGAAACCACGACCCATTGATCGGTACGGAGCTTCGCCCGACGCCATCTCGAAAACTTGCGTGGCTTGCGGGTCACCGTCCGGTTCGTGGACACGACGACTCAACGTCGGGACCGGGCCGGTCTGACCGTGTCCGTACCTGATCAGGGCAATCGATAGCGCTGGTGGTCGTGTGACTCCAGCGCATCTAGTTCGGCTCTGTGACCGGCCAAGCAACCAAACTTCGACGGCCCGTAACCGCCCTGATACGGAGCACTGATCCCGCCCTTAACGCAATTAGATACTGCTCGAGTTACCTACTCCACAAAAGCGATTATTCGGAAAGATCCGACTTGTACCTTCGGTTGAACGGTCACGTAACCCCCCGACGGAAGGAAACCAACACCGTGAACCTCCGCCCCCACTCCGAGGCCGCAGCTGCGTTCTTGCGCAGCCCCATCGGACGACGCGCCGGCATGCTCGGCGTCGCGACCGCGGCCATCGTCGGCGTTGCGGTTGGACCCGCGGCAGCGGCTAACTCTTCTGCTCCCGAGAAGGCGCCCGCCACCGTGTCCTGGGCCACTGGTACACCGGCATCGACCGCGTACACCACGCACGCGCCGGCCGTGAAGCCTTCGGCCGCCAAGGCGACGGCCAAGCACGCGCCGGCCCCGCACAAGCCGGCCGTGAAGGTGCCCAGCAAGAAGGCGCTGCTTCCCAAGGTGGTGCACGGCCCGCAGGCGTCGTTCAAGCCCAACGCCACCCAAAAGCGCAACGCCGCCGCGATCGTCAAGGCCGCCAAGGACATGAAACTGCCACCCCGCGCGATGGTCATGGCCGTGGCCTGCTCACTGCAGGAGTCCTCGCTGCACAACTACGGCAACCTCGGCAGCCACAACGACCACGACTCGCTGGGCCTGTTCCAGCAGCGCCCGTCATCCGGCTGGGGTAGCCCGGCCCAGGTGACC
>DASQPR010000558.1:0-3272 GCA_035643815.1 Micromonosporaceae bacterium
GAGCGACCGCAGCCGTTGTGGGCCAATCGTCCGCGCCCGCCGTGCCGGACGGCGACAAACTCGTCCCGGCCTGGACGATCTAGGTCCCGACCGCTGTAGACATCACGGCTGGACGCCCTCGACGTCGTCGACGTCGTTGACGTCGTCGGCGTCGTCGGCGTCGTCGGCGTCGACGACGGCGGACGCCCGGTCGAGCAGGAGTTCGCGTTCACGGACGTTTCTCGTCAGGGCGGCCGCCCGGGTGAACTCGACGCTCGCCTCGTCGCCGCGACCGAGCCGCGCGAGCAGGTCCCCGCGCACGCTCGGCAACAGGTGATAGCCGCGCATGCTCGGGTCATCCGCGAGCGCGTCGACTATGGGCAGCGCGGTCTCCGGCCCGTACGCCATCGCGACCGCGACCGCTCTGTTCAGCTCGACGATCGGCGACGGCGTGACGCGCGCGAGAATCTCGTAGAGCGCAGCGATGCGCGGCCAGTCGGTCTCCTCGACCGAGCGAGCCCGAGCGTGGCCGGCCGCGATCGCCGCCTGCAGCGTGTACGGCCCCGGCGTGCCGTTGCTCCGCCGTTCGGCCTGGTCCAGCGCGGCCAGGCCGCGACGGATCTGGAGATGGTCCCAGCGGCCCCGGTCCTGATCGACCAGGCGGATCGCCGAGCCGTCCGGCGCCGTACGCGCCCGCAGCCGCGACGCCTGAATCTCCATCAGTGCGACCAGGCCGTGCACCTCGGCGTCGCGCGGTGTCAACGCGGCCAGGATCCGTCCGAGCCGCAGCGCCTCGGCGCAGAGATCCTTGCGGACCCACTGGTCGCCCGCGGTGGCCGAATAACCCTCGTTGAAGATGAGGTAGACGACCTCGAGCACTGATGCCAGCCGTTCGGCACGCTCGACTCCGTCGGGCACCTCGAAGCCGATGTCGGCATCGGCCAGCGTGCGCTTGGCCCGGGAGATGCGTTGCCCGATCGTGGGTTCCGGCGTCAGGAACGCCCGCGCGATCTCCTCGGTCGTCAGGCCGCCGAGCAACCGTAGTGTGAGGGCCACCCGAGCCTCGGCCGACAACACCGGATGGCAGGCAACGAACATCAGGCGCAGCAGGTCGTCCTCGACCTCGTCGGGCTCCGGGTTGGCGGCATCGAGCCGGTGCTCGATCTCGACTGCGATCTCGCCGTACTTGCGGTCGAGGGCGACGCGTCGCCGGACGGCGTCGATCGCTTTGCGCTTGGCGATCGTCATCAGCCATGCGCCGGGATTTTCGGGTACGCCGGCCGAGGGCCACTGTTCGAGCGCGGCGACCAGCGCGTCGGCCGCGCCGTCCTCGGCGAGCCCCACATCGTGGACCATCCGGACGAGGCCGGCGATCAGGCGGGCCGACTCGATCCGCCAGACGGCTTCGATCGCTCCGTACGCCGCCGACGCCGCCCCGTCCGCCCGCCGTCCATCCACCCCCCGACTACATCACACCCCGCCGTCCGGCAGTACCACAGCACCTTCCCGTACCACCGGACCGTCCCCCGTACCACAGCACTGTGAAAGCCCTTGCCCCGCGGACCGCGACGTCCCGACCGCCGGCCCGGCGTCGAGCAGCTGCGGGGGCACCTTACCCACGCAGGCCTAATACGCTCTGCAGCCAAGTGGGAAAGGTGCCCCCGCAGATCTAAAGCCCAACCACGACCGACCTAGTGCCGATCAGACACCTGAGACCGCAACCGCGCCTCCGCATCCCGCAGCTCCGGCGTATAGGCCTCGCCGAAGTCGTCCGCCTCGAACACCTGACGGATCTCCAGCTCCGACTCCTCGCCCGTTGGGTTCGGGCAGCGCTTGGCCCATTCGATCGCTTCGTCGAGAGACTTGCACTCCCAGAGCCAGAAGCCGGCGATGAGTTCCTTTGCCTCGGTGAACGGACCGTCGACAACGGTGCGTCGGGTGCCCGTCGCCTGGATCCGGGCGCCCTTGCTGCTCGGTTGCAGGCCCTCGCCGGCGAGCATGACGCCCGCTTTGGCCAGCTCTTCGTTGTATTTGCCCATCGCGGTCAGCATGTCCGTGCTCGGCAGCTCGCCGGCCTCGGTCGCGGCATTCGCTCGCACCATCACCATGAACTTCATCTCGATGTCCTCCGTCGCCAGAATCTGCATCGGGTCGCTTGCCCGACCTTCACCCAGGCGTCGAGCACGCGACAGCGGGTTTCGACATCCGGCGTAAAGAATCTTGACCCGATCAACGGGCTCGCGGGCTCACGACACCGCGCCTTCGCCCAGGACCGACGCGAAGCGCTCGGCCGCCAGCCCGGCCAGGGTGTCCAGGGCCGCCCGCGCGTGCGTGGCCGCGAACGGGTCGAGCTGTGGCAATCCGCTCGCGATGAACTCGTCCTCGTCGAGCCGTACGACCGTCGCGAGATCACCGGAGACCCACAAGTCCAGCTCGAGGTCGTCGGAGAAGACGGACGCGGCCTTGCGTACGACCGGACGAGTGACGTCGCAATACCAGCCCTTGAGCGCAGCGGCCGGGTCGCGGACCTCCTTGACTGAATACCACCGATCGGTCCAGTAATGCTCGGTGAAGACGTCGCCCGGGGCGAACGTCACCGGACCGAGGTCGCGCGCCACATCACCTGCGAACGGCGCCTCGACCACCAGGTGGACGCCGTCGTCGCTGCGGACCGTCGCGTCGTACGCGAGCTTCAACCGGCCGGCCTTGACCAGCCGTACGCCGATCAGCATGCCCTCGGCAAACGTCCGCGGCGTCGGTGTCGTGGCCGCCTCGGGATCGACCGCGTTGATGTCCCGCGACTCGAGGATCCGTTTGTTGCCTAATTCCAGGCCGGGGCCGCCGTGGAGCGTGAGCCCGATCATGGCACGTCCGACGTTCACGGTGGACGTGACGGCGCCCGGGAACAACCGGCGGAGGGCCGGATAGAGCGGGGCGATCATCCGGTAGGCGACTCGATACCAGCCCGTGCCGGAGCGCTCGCCGTGCACGGGGTTGATGAACCCGGGCCGCAGCATGTACGCATCCAGCGGCAGCGCGAGCAGATCCTGCTCGGTGCGGCCCTTGACGCGAGCCCACATCGCGCGACCGGTCGGGTTCGTGCCGGCCCCGGACACGTAGACAAACGTGGCGCCCGGGCTCCGGGCGGCGACGGCCCGGGCGATGGCAAGCGTCAGGTCGTACGTGATCCGCGTGTATTCGGCCTCCGACTTGCCGGCCGGGCTCACACCGACACAGAAATAGCAAGCGCCGATCCCGTCGAACACCGGTTCGTACGCGTCCACCTCGGCGAG
>DASQPR010000559.1:0-2746 GCA_035643815.1 Micromonosporaceae bacterium
GTTGTCCGCCGTCGCGGCGCTGTAGAAGACTGCCACCGAAGCCGAGCCGGGCATCGCCGAGAGTCGTCGCCCATCGTGGCCGGGCCGACCAATGTGGACCTTCAACCCGCGGAGCGTGACGAGATGCCCGATCACGGCAAGGACCTCGGCGCCGACCTCTATCACCTGTGGCTGGCCGGCAAGGTCGACCTGCCCGCCGTGGCCGGCGCCTACAGTTCGGCGGCCGGGAATGTCTCGGCGACCGACAACGACATCTACTCCGCTATGTGGCGCCCGACGCGATTCGGCGGCGACCCCTACGGCCCGGTCTTCTACAGCTGGACGGCTTTGCGCGACGAGCTCGCGTCGATGTTGAGCGACACCACGGAGAACCTCAGCCTGACCGGTGAAGCGCTCTGCTTGGCGGCAACCGAATATGCCAAAGCCGACAGCGCGGCGGCCGCGGAGATGAAGCGCTTGATCGACATCGATGGGGTGTCGTCATGAGCTTCGAGAACCTCATGGCGGAGGCGGCCGAGATCCAGAAGAGCGCGATTCAGCACCAGGTATCCAACTCGATGGCGTCCGCTGGCCGGGCCGCGGCTTATGCCGAGAAACAGATCACCGCGAAGGCGCAAAGCGACTTCGCCGACATTCCCGGGCTCTACGAGCCGTTTTCGTTGATGCCGGACCCGGCGACGTATCAGCCGATGATCCACGAGCTGGAGGGCGCGATGCACACGCTCTCCTCGGGCCAGGGCAACAGCGATCCGATCGACGGCCCGATCTATCCGGCCAACCCGACGCTGGACAAGCTGACGGGGACCGAGAGCTACATCGAGAATTGGACCGGTCGGGCCGCCGAGGATTTCAAACGCAACTTCGTCGATCCGTTCCCGGCCGTGGTCCGAAACCAGTTCCTGCTTTCCGCGGTGCTGAAGGCGGCCCTGGAGGCTCATCAGGAAATGTGGAGGCGCGCGCGCAGTGACATCGACAACATCGCTACCGCGACCATCTCGGCGCTCGACCACATGGATGACTGCGGTTCGAACGACTGGTCGCTCGCGTTCACCGTGCTCGGCGCCGTGGTCGCCATCGCCGCGGTGCCAGTGACCGACGGCGCATCCCTTTTCGCCTTGGCAGCAGTCGGCTCAGCGGCGTCGGTCGCCAGCGCCGTCGCGCCAAGTGGAGACGACAAGCGGCGGTTCAGCGGCGAGAGCGCCGGGGCGGTGATCGCTCAGATGCGTACGGCGATCAAGCTGCTCGCCGACGACATCGCGTCACAGGAGGCGAAGATCGCGAAGGCCATGAATGAGACGTACGGCACCGTGACAAGCGGCCGGACGTCGTTCGTGTCCAACCGGCCGCTGCTGGCCGACGCTAACGCCGGCAACGTGAAAGGCGATCAGGGCCTGGGGTACGCGTCGTGACCACCGCGCATCGGATCAGCAGCGAGGGGAGCCGGCCATGGGCGTGCTAGCCGATCGGCTGGACTGCATGCAGGTGACAGCCACCTCGCCGGATGGCCAGATCGCGGGCGTGCTGCGCAACCGCACCGAGGTGCTGATCGCATTCCGGCCCGGCAGTTACGGCCGGTATTCGGAGTCCGTCCTCGCCGACCAACTCGGCGCGCTCGCACGGCTGCTATGGGCCGGTCGGACCCGGGAGTATTACGCGGCTCTGAGTGAAGCCTTCGGCGAGACCATTACGGGGGAGTCGCCGGCGATCAGCGAACGCGATCGCTACTACCGGGCGGCCCGCGAGGAACTCTTAGCCGAGGGCCGGTCGGCCGACGGTCTCGTGTACGTCGGCGTACAGGGCATGCGAACGTGGGCGGTGCGGGTCGCCGACGGCACCATCCGCGAGTTCGACGAACACGAGTTCGCGACGCACGTCTACGAGGCATCGCACGCGATGATCAACGATCAGTTTGCGAAGATCCGGCAACTGAAGAACTACTGCTACGCCGACGAGGTCTAGTCGGCGATCGCCTCGACGTGGTCACCCAGCGGCGGACCGATCGGGGCCGCTCGCCTTCTGGGCGGCCGGCGCAGCAACTGATCGGCATCGCCGCCCGCTGGTGCGTCCCGGTCATCGTGAAGATCCAACGGCGCGTCGCGTGGTTGGTCCGACGTGGCCTTCTTCTTGCGCGACTTCTTGTCGGCCTTCGCCGCCTTGCCGTGCCGCGTCATCGGCTCACTCTCGCGCAGGTCTGAGGGTTTGTCAGCACCGGGCGTACCCGGACACACCGACCATAAAACAGCACGCTCGACCCATCACCGCCGCCCGGCTGTACAGGTCGGCGGCACCTGCGGCAGGATTTCACGCGTGGACGTTGTGCAGCGGCGGCGCATCCGCGTTCTCCTCGTCGAGGACGACGCCGGAGACGCGTTTCTGGTGCGCGAATTGTTGGCCGAGGTGCAAGCGCCGGTCGATCTGTCCGTCGTTTCCACCATCGGCGAGGCTACGGCCGTCGTCGACGCGGTCGATTGCGTCTTGCTCGACCTCGATCTGCCGGACGCATCCGGGCTGCACGCATTGGAATTGTTGTTGGCCACCCGCCCACAGGTCGCGGTCTGCGTCCTCACCGGGCTCTCGGAGGAGCGCCTCGGCGAGGAGGCTCTCGCCCACGGCGCCCAGGACTACCTGATCAAGAGTCGGGTCGACGGCGTCCTGCTGGAGCGAGCGATCCGATATGCCGTGGAACGGCGGCGGGCTGAGGACGCAGCGTTGCGCCTGCGGGAGTCGGAGCTGCGCCAGGCCGAAT
>DASQPR010000560.1:0-3282 GCA_035643815.1 Micromonosporaceae bacterium
GGTTGGACCGGCTGGTGGCTCGGTTGGACCGGCTGGTGGCTCGGCTGGGCCGGCCCGTAGCTCGGTTGAACTGGCCGGTTGCTTGGCGCCGGTGTCTCGCCGGTCGGCCCGTGCCGGGTCGATGCGCGCGTCCGGTCGTAGCGGCGGCTCGTCGCCGCCGGCGGTCGCGGTCGTGCCGGGCCTCATACGTCGGTCTGCCGCAAGTCCGCCCACACGGTGCCGAGGCCGGTGACAAGATCGACCGCAGGTGCATAGCCCAGGCTGCGGGCCTTGTCGATCGAGACGATCACCGCCGGCATCTCGCCGGATTTCGGCGGTACGTGCTCGGTCGCGATCGGTCGACCGGTCACCTTCCGGACGGCGTCGACCATCTCCATCACGCTCACTGATCGGCCGGCGCCGATCACGAGCGGACCGACGTGGTTGCCGTTCCAGGCGGCGAACAGACCCTGCACGACATCACTGACGTGGACCAGGTCGCGCCGCTGCTCGCCGTCGCCGTACACCTGGATCGTCGTGCCGTCGCGGGCGGCGCGCATAAGCCGGGGCACGAAGCTGTCCTTCAAAGCCATGCCAGGCCCGTACACGTTGGTCAGGCGCAGCGCGCACGTGGTCATGCCGTAACCGCCCGCGTAGCCGGACAAGAGCATCTCGCCGGCGGCCTTGGTCGCGCCGTACGGCGTGAGCGGCCGTAGCGGCAGGCTCTCATCGATCGTGGCGGCGCCGACGTTCCCGGTGACCGCGTTGGTCGAGGCGAGCACGAAGTGATCGACATCGCGGCGGCGGGCCAGCTCCAGCAGACCGGCGGTGACGTCAACATTCGCGGCGTGGACGGCGGCCGGATCGGCGAGCGAACCGAGGACCGACGTGATTGCTGCGAGGTGAACAATCCCGGTCAGAACTCCGGTCACGGCGGCATCGCGTACATCCGGGTCACGAAGATCGCCGGCGACGACCTCGACCCCGGCGACCGGATCGCGCGTCTCGTCGGCATAGTGCACCCGGTCCGCCACACGTACCCGGGCGCCGGCGGCGGCGAGAGCGGCGACGACGGAACGTCCGATGAACCCGCTGCCGCCGGTGACCAGAATGTGTTCTCCCGCAAGCTGATGCACGCGACAAACCTACGCTATCGACCCGCTGTGAGCACCTCAAGATCCGCTTTCGGAACGCTGAACCCCGGCTGTCTGGAACCTGTCCGTACGGTGTCGGATCCGGGGTTCCCGGGCTCGATCATCCACGGCTGACCCGGGCTGGTGACCCAGTTTCCAGATTCGGTCTGACGAAATGACGGGCGCGACATCATGCGTCGAGATGCCCAGCCGCACATGGGTCCCCGGTTCCCCCAGAGCCTTTGACTGCGCAGCCAGGCGCCGCTAGCCCGTCAGGCGCTGCCACGGCGCCAGCCGCTGCGCGCCGCCCGCTGGGCGCGGAAAACGACGATGGCGGCGCAGCAGTGTCGGACCTGCACGTGTTCGCGACCGAAGTTGTCGGTTGCGGCTTTCCGACGGATCGTGCTTCGTCGCGCCGATCACGCCCGCACTCTGACCCCGGCCCAACAACCGACCCAGCGCCTCGATCGTGGGCTTCCGTAGATTCATCCAGTTGCGTCAGATTCATCGACTTGCGTCGCGAGCTACGGGGGGTCGGGATCGCGGACGTAGCGGCGGCCCCGCGGCGATATCCACACGAGAGTGCCCGGTGTTGGTTGCTGAACCTGCCACTGGGCCTCGTGCTTGAGGCGGTGATGGTGGCGGCACAGCACGGCGAGATTGTCGTGCGTGGTCAGGCCGCCGTTGGCGTGATCGGTGGTGTGGTCGATGTCGGCGACCTGCGCGGGCACCCGACAGCCCGGCGCCCGGCACGTCCGGTCGCGGATCTTGATCCATCGAGCCAGCGCCGCGCCAGGATCGCGTCGCGTCGGGTCGGCCTCCATCGGAGGTCGTGGCACCGGCCGAGGCATGGTGCGCGTATGGACGAGGCCGCCGTCCGTTCCGGTGATCGTCTGCCGCCAGCGAGCCCGCGGACCACCGGCGCCAGCCGGCACTGCCCGAAGGCCGGTCGCGCATTTCGTCAGTTCCGCTGTTATCACGTCGCGCGCGGTGTCGGCGTCGATCGGCCCGTACCCGGCGAGTGTCGCTGGATCATCGGCGGCCCCGATCGCGGTGGCCCAACCAACGGTGAGCTGGATGACGCCCGGGCGGTGGACAGGGGCGGTTTCGATGCCGGTGCCGTCGAGAAGATCGAGGAACGTGTCGGCCCGCAGTTGGTCGAGCGACCGGTCATCGCCGGCGCGCTTGCGCCCGCGGGCGAAGGCATCGACGCGCTCGAACGCAGCCACGGCTCGCGCGGCCGGGAGCCGCACGCCCAACAGACTTGCACTGCCCTCACCGTCGGGCTCGCAGGCTACGTACCGTTGCTCGATGGTCTTGGCCACACGGCGCGTGACGTCCGGATCGGACTTGAGCACGGCGCGCCGCAACCGGTCACGAAGTTGTGAGGTCGTGAGATCCGGCGCGGTCGGCAGCACCTGGGCGGCGATCGCAGCGGCGATCTGATCGTCGACGACTGCGAGCGTACGAGTGTGTCCAGGCGAGGGCGAAGGCGACCTCGTCGACATCGAACCCCGCCGGTGCGCCGTTAGCGATCGCCATGATGGCCGACAGCAAGCGGGCTGACGCGATGGATACCGCCCGCGCGCATGCACGCAGCTCGTCGACCGGATCATCAGCCGATCCGGTCGGTGCGCCGAACGTGCAATCCCGTGTCACGTCTTGACGTTAGGTCCGATCTGGCCGTCAGGGAGGGGCCAGAGGAGGGGGCCATTCGCATCGAATCGCGCGTCGATTGGGGCCGCGCCGGGCCGGCGCCGGCGCGGCGCAATCGACCTGTCGACCCCAGCTAAGCGTCCAGCCAACCTCGGTACGCGTCGAAGGTGTAGTCGCGTCCGAGGAAGCTGTGGACCAATTCCGCGGCGGGCGCGCGGCCGCCGGCGGCAAGCACCTGGTCGCGATACGCCGCGCACGCTTCCGGTGCCGGCAACCCCTCCGCACGGAAACGTGTGAACAGGTCCTTCGCGATCACCAGCGACCACATGTACGTGTAATAGATCGCCGAGTATCCATCGAGATGCCCGAACGACAGGTGCATGTACGTGTCGTCCACGTGCTTGAACGGCGTATGCGACTCCATCGCCTCGCGTTCGAGCGCGACCAGATCGATGGTCGCGGGATCGCGTCGGTAGAGCTCAAGGCTGAGCGATGCGTAGAACATCTGCTGCCG
>DASQPR010000561.1:0-5975 GCA_035643815.1 Micromonosporaceae bacterium
AGTGGCACCCAGGCACCGAGCCGCTTCGCGAGCATCGACCCGCAGGATCTTCGTGGCCGGTTCCGCTGGCTCGGCCTTTACACGCAGCGCAAGCCCGGCATCGACGGCGGTCGCACCGCCATCCTCGAGCCGCACGAACTCGATGACGAATACTTCATGCTGCGCATCCGCATCGATGGCGGCCAGCTCAATGTCGCCCAGTTGCGGGCGATCGCGAACGTATCGACGCGGTACGCCCGCGACACCGCTGACCTGACCGACCGGCAAAACGTCCAGATGCACTGGATCCGCATCGAGGATGTGCCGGCGATCTGGCGGGAGATCGAGGCGGTCGGGCTCAGCACCACCGAGGCCTGCGGTGACACTCCGCGTGTCGTGCTCGGCAGCCCGGTTGCCGGGATCGCGGCGGCCGAGGTGATCGACGCGACGCCGGCGATCAACGAGATCACGGCCCGCTATGTCGGCGACTCCCAATTCTCGAATCTGCCGCGCAAATTCAAGACGTCGATCGGATGGCTGCCCGACCTGCCGTATGAAGTCAACGACGTCGGATTCGTCGGCGTCGTGCACCCGGAGCACGGTCCCGGCTTCGACGTCTGGGTCGGCGGCGGCCTGTCGACCAACCCGATGCTCGCGAAGCGGCTCGGTGCCTGGGTGCCACTGGCCGACGTCCCAGATGTCTGGGCTGGCGTCGTCGGGGTGTTCCGGGACTACGGCTATCGGCGGCTACGCAGTCGGGCCCGTCTGAAGTTCCTCGTGGCCGACTGGGGGATCGAGCGGTTCCGCGAGGTGCTGGAGACCGAATACCTGCATCGGACGCTCGTCGATGGCCCGGCGTCGCAGTTGCCGGCCCGCCCCGTCGACCACATCGGCATCCACCCGCAGCGCGACGGCAACGTGTACGTCGGCGTCGCGCCGGTGGCCGGCCGGATCAGCGGCTCGACCCTGACCGAGGTGGCCGACATCCTCGAGGCGCACGGCTCCGGACGCGTCCGTCTTACCGCTCAGCAGAAGCTGATCGTGCTAGATGTGGCACCCGAGCGCGCCGAGTCGCTGGTCCGGGCGTTGGCTCAGGTCGGGCTCGAAGCACGCCCGTCCACCTGGCGTCGCTCGACGATGGCCTGTACCGGCATCGAATTCTGCAAGCTCGCGATCGTGGAAACGAAGGCACGCGCCGCATCGCTCATCGAGACGTTGGAGAAGCGGCTCGCCGACATCGACGTCGACATCACGGTCAACATCAACGGATGTCCGAACGCGTGCGCCCGCACGCAGATCGCCGACATCGGACTCAAGGGCCAGCTCGTACCCGGGCCGGGCGGCGAGATGGTCGAGGGCTTCCAGGTGCACCTCGGCGGCGGCCTCGGTCTGTCGGCCGCGGACCAGCCCGGTTTTGGACGCAAGCTGCGCGGACTGAAGACGACCTCGGCCGAACTGCCGGCGTACGTCGAGCGGCTCGCTCGCAACTACGCCGACGAACGAACCGACGGCGAGTCGTTCGCGTCCTGGGTCGCCCGGGCCGACGAAGTGGCGCTCCGATGACCGCCCCGGCCCGCCGGCGCCAACCAAGCGCGACTGCTAGCCGAGGAGGCGAGCAATGAGTGATGAGCGCATAGCACCTTTTCACTGCCCGTACTGCGGCGAAGAAGACATCCGACCCAGCGAACACGGCCACGGCACGTGGGAGTGCCGGTCGTGCGCACGGGCTTTCACCGTGAAGTTTGTCGGCCTCGTTCCCCGGAAGGCGGCGACCCAGTCATGATCACTCTTTCTCCGGTCATCCCAGGCAGGCGTAGCGCCGAGGAACTGCGCGAGCTTGCGTTCGACGCCAACGCCCGACTCGACCGGGCGCCGGCAGAGCGCATCGTCGAGTGGGCCGCCGACGAGTTCGGCGAGCGGTTCTGCGTCACGAGTTCGATGGCCGACGCCATGCTCGCCCACGTCGTGTCGCAGGTGATACCCGGCGTCCCGGTCGTCTTTCTCGACACCGGTCTGCACTTCGCCGAGACCCTTCGAGTGCGCGATCTGGTTGCTCGGACGCTGCCGGTCAAGGTCATTTCCGCGACACCGCGCCAGACGGTCGGCCAGCAGGACGGGCAGCATGGTCCGCGGCTGTTCGCGCGGAATCCGGATGAGTGCTGCGCGCTGCGCAAGGTCGAGCCGCTGTCGCGGGCGCTGGAGCCCTACGACGCGTGGGCCGCTGGCCTCCGCCGCGACGAGGGCCCGACCCGGGCGAACACGCCGGTCGTCGGCTATGAGGCGAGTCGAGGCAAGGTCAAGATCGCGCCGCTGGCGCACTGGACGCAGGCCGAGGTCGATGCGTACATCAAGCGGTTCAACGTGCCGGTCAACAAGCTCATCGAGCAGGGGTACGGCTCGGTCGGCTGCTGGCCGTGCACCCGCCGTACGTTGCCGGGCGAGGATCCGCGGGCCGGCCGCTGGCCGATGTTCGACAAGACCGAATGCGGACTGCACGCGGCGTGACGTCATGACGATTCTCGCCGCCGCCCCGACCGCGATCGAGTCCCGCCGGCGGACGGTTGCCGTCACCGACGTCGTACTGGCCGCGCACGGCAGTCGCGACCCGCGCGCCGCGGTCGACACCGCCAAGCTCGTCGCCGCGGTATCGGCGGCGCGCCCGGACCGAAACGTACGGGCGGCGTATCTCGACTTCACCGCCCCGGCGCTGGGTGCCGCACTCGACGGTCGAAACGGTCCGACCACTGTCGTGCCGCTGTTGCTCACGCCGGCGTACCACGCCCGAGTCGACATCCCCGCTGTGGTCGCGGCGGCGCGTGATCGTGGCGTGTCGGTGACGGCTGCCCCGGTGCTTGGACCGGTCGACGGTGATGACCCGGGCCTCGGCCTGCTGGTGCGGGCGCTGCTTCGCCGCCTCGTCGAGGCAGCCGCAAACGATGGCGAATCCCCTGGCGATCATGATCGATGGGACGGAGTCGTGCTCGGAGCGGCGGGCAGTCGGGACGAGCGGGCGCTCCGGACCGTCGACCGGGTCGCCCGGGCGCTCGGCGTGGCCCTTGATGTGCCATGCCGGGCCGGGTATGCGAGCGGCGTCGGTGAGCCGGTCGACACCGCCGTCGCGCGGCTGGCGGCCGGCGGCGCCAACCGAATCGGGTACGCTGCCATGTTCCTCGCGGCGGGCCGTCTACCCGATCGAGCCGCGGCGGCGGCTAGCGCCGCGGGCGCAGCTATGGTGGCCTCGCCGCTCGTCGATGCGCCGGAGCTGGCCGAACTCATCGGAATCCGCATCGACGCCGCCTCCCGTTATGGGGATTCGTAGCGACAAAACGGGCGTTTCCCAGCGGATTCCGTTGCGAGGATGTTTCAAGACGAAGGAATCACTTGTCCTGAGTGATTTTCTCTGGCATGGTGCCGTCACGGCCAGTTAGTCAGCCAGTTGACAGTGACCTTGCCGGAGGACGGTGTGAAGGTAAGCAACTTCGTCAATGGGCGGCACGTCGACAGCACCGATGGTCTGACGACGGATCTCATCGATCCGTGTACGGGTGAGTCCTTCGGCCAGGCAGCTCTATCGACGTCGGTCGATGTTGACGCGGCCATGGCGGCCGCCGATGCGGCGTTCGAAGCGTGGCGGGACACCACGCCGGCCGAGCGGCAGCGAGCTCTGCTGAAGATCGCCGACGCGGTGGAATCGCGGGCCGGCGAGATCGTTGACGTCGAATGCCGCAACACCGGCAAGCCGATCGCCATAACGATGGCCGAGGAGATGCCGCCGCTCGTCGACGAGCTCCGATTCTTTGCCGGCGCTGCCCGCGCTCTCGAGGGCAAATCCGCGGGCGAATACATGGCCGGCCACACGAGCTATGTCCGGCGCGAGCCGGTGGGCGTTTGTGCGCAAGTCACGCCCTGGAATTACCCGATGATGATGGCGGTCTGGAAGTTCGCTCCGGCGATTGCCGCGGGCAACACGGTGGTGCTGAAGCCGAGCGACACGACGCCCGCGTCGACCGTGATGCTGGCCGAGATCGCGGCCGAATTCCTGCCGCCCGGCGTGTTCAACGTGGTCTGCGGCGATCGCGACACCGGCCGCGCTCTCGTCGCGCACCCGATTCCCCAGATGGTGTCCATCACCGGATCCACGCGGGCGGGTGCCGAGGTGCTCGCGGCGAGTGCGCTCGATCTCAAACGTACGCATCTCGAACTCGGCGGCAAGGCACCGGTGCTGGTCTTCGACGATGTCGACATCGAGGCGGCGGCGACTGCCATCGCGGCGGCCGGTTTTTTCAACGCGGGACAGGACTGCACGGCCGCCTGCCGGGTGCTCGTCGACGCCAAGATCGCTGACGAGTTCACCGCCGCCCTCGCGGACGCGGCCAGGCGCACTACGGTCGGCGATCTTTCCGTCAAGGACGCCGCCTTCGGGCCCGTCAACAACGCTGACCAGCTCGCGCGCGTTCAAGGCTTCCTGGCCCGTACGCCGAGTCACGCGAAGATCGTTACCGGCGGGGGTCGGATCGGCACCCGCGGCTTCTTCCATGAGCCGACTGTGGTGGCCGATGTGCGACAGGATGACGAGATGGTCCAGGACGAGGTTTTCGGACCGGTGATCACCGTCCAGGCGTTTAACAACGCTAAACAGGGTCTGGGCTGGGCAAACGATATCCGATACGGACTTGCCGCCAGCGTCTGGACACGCGACCATGATCTAGCAATGGGAATGTCGCGCTCATTGGACTTTGGGGCTGTTTGGGTGAACACGCACATTCCGTTCGTTTCCGAAATGCCCCATGGTGGCTTCAAACACTCGGGATACGGCAAGGATTTGTCGATGTACGGCTTCGACGACTACACCCGCGTTAAACACGTGATGCATAAATGGGGCTGATGGGCGGCGCGGGCGGCCCGGCGGCCTCGGTCGGGGACAGGCGGGGGTACGGCCGAGCAAAGACGGCACAACGGAAGAGCGGACACGATGACTAACGCAACCTATGCGACCGATTCGGACGCAGCGGCGATGGCGCCGGGACGAGCGGCTTCGGCGATCGAGCTCGTCGGAGTGGTGAAGGAGTTCGTGTCCCACGGTGAGGTGATCGCCGCCGTGAACGGGATCGATCTCGCGATCGCGCAGGGCGAATTCTTCTCGTTGCTCGGACCGTCCGGTTGCGGCAAGACCACCACTATGCGGATGGTTGCCGGCTTCGAGGAGCCGACGCGCGGAACGGTGTTGCTGCACGGCAACAACGTGACCGGCGTCCCGGCCAACAAGCGTGACGTGAACATGGTCTTCCAGTCCTACGCGCTCTTCCCGCACATGACGGTCGCCGAGAACGTGTCGTTCGGTCTGGAACAGCGCAAGGTGCCTAAGCCTGAGATCCGCGAGCGCGTCGGCGAGATCCTGGAGATCGTCGGACTCGCCGGCCGGGAGAAGCGCCGTCCGAAGGAGCTGTCCGGCGGCCAGCAGCAGCGCGTGGCGCTCGCCAGAGCGCTGGTCAACCGGCCGAGCGCGTTGTTGCTCGACGAACCGCTCGGCGCTCTTGACCTCAAGCTCCGCCAGGCCATGCAGGTCGAGTTGAAGCGCATCCAGCGCGATGTCGGCATCACGTTCGTCTATGTGACCCACGATCAAGGCGAAGCCCTGACCATGTCGGACCGCATCGCCGTGATGAACGAGGGATGCGTCGAGCACCTCGGCACGCCGAGGGATATCTACGAGCATCCGGCCACGCGGTTCGTGGCCGGCTTCATCGGCACGTCCAACCTGCTCGACGGCGTCGTCGAAAGCACCGCCGACGGCTTTGCCGTGTTGCGGACCGGTGCTAGCGAGCGGATGGTGATTCCGCTCCGTCCGGACGTGGACGCCGTGGTCGGAGCAAAGGTCGAATTGACGGTACGGCCGGAGAAGATCGTGCTGCACGCGCAAGCTCCGGCCGACACCGAGGGCAGTGTCCTCAGTGGCACGGTGACCGAAATTGTCTACCTCGGCACATCGACCAACT
>DASQPR010000562.1:0-3187 GCA_035643815.1 Micromonosporaceae bacterium
GCCCGCTCGCTCAAGGTTCGGCGCACCGAACAGTTGGCATTGGCGGTCGCCGACCTGGGCAACCCCGTGTACGTGACGATGATGCGAGCGATCGAGAGTGTCGTGAGCGGGGCCGGTTATCGACTGGTCGTTACCGCCACGGGCACCGACGCCGACAACGAGGTCGCCACGATCCGGGGGATGAGCCGCGGCTACGCCGACGGTTTGATCATCAGCCCGCTGCGGATCACGCCGGCCGTCATCGACGAGCTCGTCGCGGCGAGTGTTCCGGTCGTCGTCATCGGCTCGATCCCGCCGTCGGTGGCGCTGGACAACGTACGGGCGAATTCGATGCGGGGAATCCGACTCGCGCACGCGCATCTGGTCGCCGGCGGTCGCGAGTCGATCGCCTTCGTCAACGGACCAATCAACACCACGCCGGGCGACGCTCGCCTGCGCGGATTCCGGCGCGCGGCGGAGGCGATCCACGTCAAGATCGACGAGCGCGCGATCGTCTCGGCCGACGACTTCACCGCCGACGCCGGCGAAAAGGCGACGCGCGTGCTGCTGGCTCGCTACGCGCCGGACGCGCTGATCTGCGCGAACGATCTGCTCGCCATCGGCGCCATGCGTGCCCTCCGGCAGGAGGGAAAGGCGGTTCCGGTCGACGTCGCGGTCGTCGGCATGGACAACACCGAACTCGCCGACCTCACGACGCCGACGCTGACCAGCGTGTGCCTCGGCTCGGCCGAGCGCGGCATGCAAGCGGCGACGCTGCTCCTCGACCGGATCAACGACCCGGATCGGGCGACGAGCCGGGTCACCGTGCAACCACACCTGGTCGAGCGCGACTCCAGCGCAGCGTTGCCGGTCGCTCGCGCGTCCAAAGCGAGGGCTCGACGATGACTGCGACAGTTACCGACGCCCGCTCCACCAACCAGCGCGCCGTGCCGGGACGTCGGCGGTCGGCGACCCGACGCTCGCGAGACCGGCGCGACGCGTGGCTGCTCGTCTTGCCTGCTCTCGTTCCGGTGCTCGTGTTGAGCGTTTTTCCCCTCGTACGTGGCATCTACCTTGGTTTTACCGATGCGCGGGCCGGACTGGGCATCACCACGCATTTCACCGGTTTCGCCAACTACCGCGAACTGTGGCACGACACCCTGTTCCTCGACTCGTTCCGTATCGGGCTGATCTGGGCGTTCACGGTGACCGTCACCCAATTCGCTCTCGGCCTCGGGCTCGCGCTGCTGCTCAACGAGAACCTTCGACTGCGGTGGCTGGCACGCACCCTGGCCCTCGTGCCGTGGGCGATGCCGCCGGTCATCGTCGCCATCATGTGGCGCCTGCTGCTCAGCCCGACGGTAGGGCCAGTGAATCAGACGCTGCGGTCGACGCATCTCAGCGATACCGGGATCAACTGGCTCGGCGACTTCAACACCGCACTGCCGGCCGTTATCGTCATCGGCGTCTGGGTCGGCATGCCGCAGACCACGATCACTCTCCTGGCCGGCATGCAGAACATCGCCGGTGACCTGTACGAGGCGGCGTCGGTCGACGGAGCCGGGGCGTTCCGGCGCTTCTGGAACGTCACGCTCCCGCAGTTGCGTCCGGTCATCCTCGCGATCACGTCGCTCGACTTCATCTGGAACTTCAATTCCTTCGGGCTCGTATATGTGCTCACCGCGGGCGGGCCGGGCGGCAAGACGATGCTGCCCATGCTCTTCTCGTACAACGAGGCGTTCCGCTATGGCGAGTTTGGCTACGCCTCGGCGATGGGAAACGTGATGGTCGTCCTCGTGCTCGTGCTGCTCGGCTTCTACCTGCGGGCCCGACTTCGGAGCGAACCATGACCGCGGCCACCGAGCGGTCGGCACCAGTCCCGACCCGGTCGCGTCGCCCAACCGGCGGTGACTCGCGGCGACTGCGCAGTCCGGGCGTACGCGCCGGTCAGTACGTCGTGCTCGCGCTCTATCTGATCTTCCTCGCGTTTCCGTTGGTGTGGCTGCTGTCCGTCTCCCTCAAGGGGCCGCAGGAACTCGCGTCGATCGCGCCGCGGCTGATTCCGCGTCATTGGGACTGGCGCAACTATTCCGATGCCTTCTCGCAGCAGGGTTTGGTGCGGTCGGCGCTCAACAGCACGATCGTCGCCGCCGGTTCGACCTTGTTGACGATCGTCGTTGCGACCCCGACCGCGTACGCACTGGCCCGCTTCCGCACTCGGCTGCGCGGTGCGGCGACCGCGTGGATCCTCGTGAGCCAACTGTTTCCTGTGATCCTGATCGTTATCCCGCTGTTCATGATCCTGCGTGACCTGCATCTACTGAATTCGCTCGGCGGCCTCGTCCTGGTGTATCTGGTCTGGACTCTGCCCTTCGCGCTGTGGATGTTGCGGGGCTATATCGCCGCGATTCCACCGGATCTAGAGCAGGCGGCCGCGGTCGACGGTGCGGGGCGGCTGCGCATCCTGGTCAGTGTCGTACTTCCGTTGCTACGACCGGGTCTCGTCGCGACCGCGATGTTCGCGTTCATCTCGGCTTGGAACGAATTCTTCTTCGCGCTGGTGTTGCTGCGCGGCGATCAGACGACGTTGCCGCTCAACCTCGCCCGTTTTGTCGGCTCGGAGGGGCAAGTCTCGCTGGGACCGCTCGCCGCCGCTTCCGTGCTGGCCACCCTGCCCAGCCTCGCCGTCTTTGCCTTCCTACAACGCCGCCTCGCCTCCGGACTGCTCAGTGGCGCGGTGAAGGGATAACACCCGTACAGATTCACATCAGTTGAGTTTCCCTGCGCTGGCGCGCACAACCGTACCCACAGTTGCCGGTTTTCCGGCGGAAGAAGGAGCCCACAGTGAAGTGGAGAGCCACATTTGTTGCGGCGACCGCCGCAATCCTCGCCACCGGAGCTCTGGCGGCGTGCAGTTCCTCCAGCGGTAGCAGCAGCTCTGGCGGCAAGGTCACGCTGACGTTCCAGAGCCTGGCCTTCCAGAAGCCCACGATCGCCGCCGTTCAGAAGATCGTGACCGACTGGAACGCGGCCCACCCGAACATCCAGGTGAAACTCAACCAGGGTTCCTGGGACTCGGTCCACGATCAGCTGGTCACCCAGTTCCAGGGCGGCACGGCGCCGGACATCATCCACGACGAAGCCGCCGACATCAGCGGGTTCGCGCAGCAGGGCTATCTCGCGGACATCTCGAAATACCTGCCGGCCG
>DASQPR010000563.1:0-3170 GCA_035643815.1 Micromonosporaceae bacterium
GTGACACCGCAGTTCTCGGTTGGGCCCTCGCCCGTGCCGTCTCGGACATCGGAGACGCGGTCGCGTTCGTCGCGATCGCGTACGCCGCCGCGCGACTTGGTTCGCCGGCGGTGGCCGGTCTCGTCCTCGCCGCCGCGGCCACGCCGCGCGCCATCTTCATGCTGATCGGCGGCGCCATAACCGACCGTGTCGACACGCGCCGGCTGATGATCGGTACGGACATCGCCCGCGTCGCCGTGCTCATCGCGGCGCTCGTGGCGATCGCTTTCTGGGGCGTGTCGGCGCCACTGCTAATCGCGATCGGCGTGCCGTTCGGCATCGCGGACGCCTTGTACATCCCGGCATCCAGCACGTTCCCGCGGCAACTCGTGGCCACCGCGGAGTTGGCCCGACTGGCCGGTCTGCGGCAGCTCATGACCCGCATCGCTACGATCGTCGGCGGCCCACTCGGACTCGCGATGGTGGCCATCGGTGGCCTCAGCGCGGCGTTGGCCGTCGACGCGGTGTCGTTCGTCGTCATCGCCGTCGTGCTCGTCGCCGTACAACCGCGTTGGCCCCGGGCACGGTCCGCGGGTCGGTCGGTCCTCGGGGACGTCCGGAGCGGGCTCGGCTACCTCGGGCGTACTCCTCCGGTTCGTGACCTGGTCATTGCCTTGTCCGGCCTCAACGTCTTCGGCGCGCCCGTCCTGTCCGTGGGCATCGCCCTCCGTACGACGCAGGAAGGCTGGAGCCCCAACGGGCTCGGCCTGCTCACCGGCTGCATCGGAGCCGGCGCCGCCGTCGGCACTCTCGCCGTTATGGCCCACCGCCCGCAGCGCCCGGTCCTCTTCGGGCTACAGCTCATGTTCGTCCAGGCCGCAGCGGTCGCCGCCGTTGGCCTTCTGCCTTATCCGGGGGAGGTCGCGGCGATGCTCGTCGTCGGCGTCACCGCCGGGCTAGCCTCACCGCTACTCTCCGGTGCCGTGCAGGCCGTTGTCGCCGAGCAGTTCCTGGGCCGAACCAGCGCCGTGCTGAATATCGCCGACACCGGGCTCGCCCCGCTGGCGCTGGCCGGATTTGGACTTGTGGTCAGCACGTCCAACCTCGCTGCCGCGTGTCTGGCGTTCGGTTTCGCGTTCGCCGTACTCATGGTGTTCGCCATTAGCCGGCCACACCTCGCCGCATTAACGCCGGCCGGTACATGAGTGTGGTGACGCTATGCACCCTTCGCGGCTTCGGTCAACTGCGTGATTTGCTCGTCCGTCAATTCCTCCCGGAGCACCTGGCGGCCACGATCTCCGACGGCCAAGACCAATTCCTCCGCCGTCTCCGGTTCGGCGACGAGGAACAGAGCCGAACTGTTGTGTGGAAGTGCGGCCTTGACCTCCTTAACAAGCGGCGCGAAGGTGCCCTGGTCATCGGCTTGCTCCTTCGATGCTCCGATCGTTCCGCCGGTCATCGCGCCGACGGCCCCCAAAAACAGAATGCCCAGCGGACCACCGATCGCGCCCAGCAACAGGCCGGTGCCGCCACCGATCGCCAGACCTCGGCCGATGTGGTCCTTGTCGTCGTACGCGGGGCTGGTGGCCTTCATCGAGAACCGACCGCCGACGAGATCCCAGGGCACGACCTGAGCCGCGTGCAGCGTCGGTCTCACACAAGCGAACGGCCGCGTCGCTCGTGAAAGCGACGCGGCCACTGCCGTGCTCGGTGGTCTGGCCTCGTAACTGAATCGGCGGTTGTTGCCCCTTGTGGCTCTGGCTGGTGCTTTTTACCAATAGTGTTTGCGACCACCGACCTGGCGTCCGGCCGCGCCGAGGAGGAACAGCGCCGCGCCGACGATCAGCACGATGACGCCGATCGTCCATAGCACCGGGATATGAGCGAGCAGACCAATGATCAACAAGATGATACCGAGAATGATCATGACGATGTTCAACCTTTCGATGTGCTTCGAGGGGGTCCTGCTTCCCAGGCGGCGGTTGCCGTCGGCAGCAGGGACGGCCGATGGTGCTCAGTCGCTGAGGTCGTTGACGTCCGCGTTGTTCGCGTTCTTCTTGATCGACGCGATGGTGTCCAACGCGGACTGTTTGCGCGCGTAGGTCTCGCTGGTAGCAACCACTTGTCCGTTGCTCGCGACGAGGTTGAACCGGAATTGTCCGGTCGACGACTTCTTGATCTCGAATTTCATGAGGGGCGCCTCCAGCTGTCGTTTGACGATGCCGCCGTGCGTCTTCCCGGATTGCCGTCATTTCATGCCCGAACCGGACGGCTGGCGGTCCGGACACCGCCCCTCGATCGGGAGTCGCCGGCATTTGTGCCGATATGCCGGGCCGAGTCCCCGCGTGTGACCGTGTTCGTGATGGCGACGCCCAACGTAGGTGGATCCACATTTGTGGTTGGTGTCGCTATGGCGCCCGGCCGTGGCCACGGTCATCATGACGCGGATGAACACAGTCACGTCGCAAACGGTTTCCGCGAACGGCATACGTCAGCACGTGCACCTCGGCGGTCCCGAAGACGGCCAACCGGTGCTGTTCATCGATGGCAACTGTTCCTCAGCCGAGTTCTGGCAACCGCTGTGGCGGCACCTGCCCGCCGGCTTTCGCATCATCGCGCCCGACCTCCGGGGCTACGGCGGTACGGAGACCGCGCCGGTGGACGCCACGCACGGTCTGCGTGACTTCGCCGCCGACGTAATCGCTGCCTTGGACGCGGTGGCACCCGGCGTACGACCGATCGTGGTCGGACACTCCATGGGCGGCGGTATCGCCACTCAGCTCACGATCGATCGACCCGAGCAGGTTGCGGCGTTGGTGCTCGAGTCGCCGGTGTCGCCGTACGGATTCGGCGGGACCCGCGACGAAATGGGTACGCCAACCACACCGGACTTCGCCGGCACCGGGGGTGGCGCGGTCAATCCCGAGTTCGTGAAGCGGCTAGCGGCGGGCGACCGGGGCGACGATCCGGCGAGTCCACGGACCGTGCTACGGACCACGTACGTCGCCGATCCGGCATCGCTGGCCGATGACGAGGAGTTGCTGCTGGATACCGTGCTGTCCACGTCCGTCGGCACCGACAACTATCCGGGCGACTCAACTGCCTCCCCGAACTGGCCGATGACAGCGCCGGGCCGGCGGGGCGTGCTGAACTCGATGTCGCCTCGGTGGCTCAACCTCACCGGCATCATC
>DASQPR010000564.1:0-3822 GCA_035643815.1 Micromonosporaceae bacterium
CCACAGACGCGCGAATCAGGGTTGCACGGGTCCGACGGTATCGACCACGCTGAACGCCTGGGGGGTGCCTGGACGACCGGCCTCGGCGGGCCACAAGCGGGCAGCAACTGGCGCAGCCATCGGGCAGCGACTTGGCGACACAGACAGCAGGCGAAGGGCGGTGGCATGAGCGAGTTCGGGAGCAGCGACGCCGGTCTCGACGACGTTGACGCCTGGTTGGCATCGACGCAGGAGCGGGTGGCCCGGTCGGCGGCCGCGGCCGGTGAGTTGCAAGCCCTGCGCGGGATCGGTCGCGACCCGGACGGCGTCGTCGAGGCAACGGTTTCGGGGAGCGGCGTGCTGATCGATATCACGTTGGATCCACAGATCCGTTCCCAACCGGTCGAGCGGACGCGCGAGCAGATCCTGGCGGCAATCGCCGATGCGCAACGCGCCGTGACCGCCCGCGTGGCCGAGATAGCGACCGAGACCTGGGGCGCAGAAAGTCCGACGACCGCATCGTTGATCGCCGCGCGCGCCCGACTTGTCCCGGCACCCGAGGTGGACCATGGGCACAGTTGATCCGCTGACGGTCACGCCCGCGCAGCTCGTGGCGCACGCCGACCTGCTCTTCCATTTATCGTCAGACGTCGCGACGGCGAGGAGCGCGGGGCAGCAGATCCGGATGGACACCGGCGCGTACGGCAAGATCTGTGTAGCGATCCCAATCGCGATGAATGTGCTGCAGGACAAGGTGATCGACGCGATCGACACGGCCGCCCACGGTCTCTACGACGGCGGCGTCAAACTGCGTCGAGCGGCGGGCAACTATCAGACGTCTGACACGAATGCAGCAACCGTGATGGCGAACACCAGGATGCGGTCAGCCTTCTGACGATCCCAACCTACGAGACGCGTCGCACCGGCAGCTGAATGTCCAGCGTCCCGACGAGCGCTCGGCGCGGGCGTCAGTCGTCGGGAGTCGACGCGTCACGCGGGCGGCGGGGCGTCCGGAAACTCGGTGATGCCGAGTCGATCGGCGTACGCATCGTGGAGTTGCTGCCAACCGAAGTCGAGGGCTTCCCGACCACGGATCGCTCCGATCGGTTGGCCGTCAAGCGACAGCGCCATCACGTCCAGGCACAGGTGCCAGCCGGCCGCGACCATCGGCACGCCGGAGCGCTTCGCGGTGGTGTGCCGCAAGGTGAGCCGGGTCCCGCCATCCGTGGCGGCCAACTCCCACCGCAACACGTCGTCGCCCCACGTGTATTCGAGGAGCGTTGGCTCGTCGGCACGGATCACGGTGGCGCCCAATGGCACCTCATCGGCGCCGTCGATCATCGTCAGGGCCGCCGGTCCGGTCCGGTCAAGGTTTCGATCGGCCCGAAACGGCGCCCATTCGTCGAGCTGGGCCGGCTCGGTCAACGCCGCCCAAACGACCGCCGGCGCGTGGTCCAGATTCCGTACGAACACGAGCGTCGACGCATTGCCCTCGGCCGCCGCCACGTGCACCTCGGCCAGGCCGGTCGGCACGTAATCATCTCGCTTCATCACGTCTCCCTCCCCGTTGACTCCTTGGACCCGTTGACTCGCTGGCACCCGTCGGAGCCGCGGCACCCGTTGGCCCGGTCGCGTCGACGCGGTCCAGATGCCGTTCGAGCGCATCGAGGTGCCGCGTCCAGAGCTGCCGGTACGGCTCCAGCCAGGCGTCGAGTCGCCGCAGCTCCCGTACGTCAATCGCGTAGATCCGCTGTTGCCGGGCCGTACGTACCGTCACGAACCCGGCCTCCCGCAACACCTTCAGGTGCTTGGACACGGTCGGTTGGCTGACCGCGACGGCCGCGACCAGTTCATTGACGCTCGCGTCGGCGGTGCGCAGCACGTCGAGAATGCGCCGGCGGGTGGGTTCGGCGAGGACGGCGAACGCGTCGACCGGCATGGCTTCTAATATTCCGTATCCGGCATATGCCTGTCAAGGACTATAGCCAACTGCCCTTGCCCCAATGCCCCGGCAATGCAAACATCGGCATTCATAAATTAATACAGGCGTGAATGTCTAACCTGGGGAGGGCACCACATGACATCACCGGTCCGTCGAGCACTCACCCGCGCGTTGACTATTGCGGCCACGGCCACCGTCGGCATCCTCGTCGCCGCCGTGGCCGCAACCCCCGCCGACGCGGCAACGGTCACCAAAGGCCTCGATGTGTCGAGCTTCCAAGGGAGCGTGAACTGGACGGCGCAGTGGAACGCTGGCGCGCGGTTCGCGTACGTCAAGGCGACCGAAGGCACCTACTACACCAACCCGAGCTTCGCCCAGCAGTACAACGGCTCCTACAACGTCGGCATGATTCGCGGCTCGTACCACTTCGCGCGCCCGGACACGACGACCGGTGCGACACAAGCGAACTACTTCGTAGCGCATGGCGGCGGCTGGTCGAAGGACGGCAAGACGCTGCCCGGGGCACTCGACATCGAATACAACCCGTACGGCGCCGAATGCTACGGCCTGTCGCAGAGCGCGATGCGCAGTTGGGTGTCTTCGTTCGTCAACCAGTACCACACTAAGACCGGTCGATGGGCCGTCATCTACACGACGACGGACTGGTGGACGACGTGCACCGGCAACTACTCCGGCTTCTGGGCCAACGATCCACTGTGGATCGCCCGCTATGCGAGCGCGCCCGGCACGCTGCCGACGGGCGCACCGACGTGGTCGTTCTGGCAATATTCGAGCTCCGGCCCGTTCGTCGGTGACTCCGACGAATGGAACGGTGCCCTGTCGCAGCTGAAAGTGTTGGCCTGCAACGGTTCCTGCTGATCAAGAACTCGTGCCCAGCGGCGCCGGTCCAGGCAGCTACGCCCGCGACCTGTGCCGCTGCGGCCGACCTCATCCCACGAGGCTGGTGAGCTCGTCGACCTCCTCCGGCGTCAGCGCGATGCCGGCCGCCGCGATGTTCTCTTCAACGTGCGCGACCGATGACGTGCCTGGGATCGGCAGCATCACCGGTGACCGATACAGCAGCCAAGCGAGCGCGAGCTGCGACGGCGTGACGCCGCGCTTGCTGGCGGCGGCGGCGAGCGGACCGCCGGATTCGGCCAACGCGCCGGTGGCGAGCGGGAACCACGGTATGAACGCGATCTCCTGCGCCTCGCAAGCCTCAAGAACCGGCTCGGCCTGACGGTTCGCGACGTTATAGAGGTTCTGTACCGACGCGATTTCCACGATCTCCTGCGCGGCAGCGAACTCCTCGACGCTTACCTCGGACAGACCGATGAGGTCGATCTTTCCTTCGTCGCGCAGCAGCTTGAACTCGCCGAGTTGATCGGCCAGCGGCACCTTCGGGTCGATGCGGTGCAGCTGTTGCAACGGAATTCGTTCGAGGCCGAGGTGCCGCAGGCTCAGCTCGGTCTGCTGGCGCAGGTATTCCGGCCGGCCGACCGGCCGCCAATCGCCCGGACCGGCCCGCGTGAACCCGGCCTTCGTCGCGATGACGAGATCGTCCTTGTACGGCGACAAGGCCTTTGCGATCAGTTGCTCGGCGACAAACGGCCCGTACGAATCGGCCGTGTCGATCAGGTTGACGCCGAGCTCGATCGCTCGCCGCAGCACCCGTACGGCCTCGTCGGGATCCTCCGGGTCGCCCCAGACTCCGGGCCCGGTCAGCTGCATGCTGCCGTACCCGAGGCGGTTGACGGCAAATTTGCCACCCAGCCGGAACGTGCCGGATTGCGCGGCGGAAGTCGTAGCCACGTGTCTGGTCCTTCCTATCGTGACGAGCGTTCCGAAGGTGCGCTCGCAGCAAGCACCGTGAATTCCGAGCCGTCATCCATCAAACCGCT
>DASQPR010000565.1:0-3539 GCA_035643815.1 Micromonosporaceae bacterium
GAAATGAATGAGCGAGACCTTGCCGGCACCGGTGTGCCTCGATACCCCGGTCGCGTCCGGCCACGTGATCGTGTGGTCGCCGCCGAGGATCAGCGGGATCGCGTCGTGGGTCGCGATGAACGCGACCGCCTCCTCGATTGCCTGGCAGCTGCGCAACACCTCGCCGCTGTACACCTCAAGGTCTCCGGCGTCCTTGACGACGAGGTCGGTGGCCAGCGGTTCGACCCGCATCGCCAGATGCGGCCGGTTGCCGTCGTAGGGCAGGTAGTCGCTTCCTCGGATCGCGGCCGGTCCGAAGCGGGTGCCCGGCCGGTGTGACGTCCCGCCGTCGAACGGTGCCCCGATGATGACCACATCCGCGTCGGCGTACGTCTCCGGCTTCTGCCATTCGCAGGCGGGCACGCCGTTGAACGTGAAGTCGGGGCCGTACATCTGTCCGTAGCGGGTCACCCTCTCACGCTAGCGTGAGCCCATGCTTCTCGTGGACGACCCGGTGTGGCCTGGACGTGGTCGCGCCGCCGGCCGATCGTTCGCCCACTTGGTGAGCGATGTTTCGTTCGACGAGTTGCACGCGTTCGCCGAGATGCTGGGCGCCCCGCGCCGGGCATTCGAACGCGATCACTACGACATCCCGGCCGACCTCGTGCCGCGGGCGGTGTTGCTCGGCGCCGCGCACATCACGTCGAAGGACCTCGTCCGGCGCCTCACCGCCGCCGGTCTACGCCGGCCCAAACGCCGTGGTCCGGTCAAGCCCGCAGCGATGTGAGCTCGGCGGTCACGTTCGCGCGCGCCCGCTCTTGCCACGCCGCGCGATGCGGCGCCAGGTAGTAAAGCGGGTCAAGAGCCAGAAGCTTCGCTAGTACGGCGGACCGCCCGGCCACAAAGGCGTCGTCGGGAACGAACGCATACTCGGCCCGGACCGCGTCGGCGTAGGCCGTGTAGTGCTCGTCGTCGACGGCCAGGATCGCGAGATCGGCGTCGGCGAGCAGGGCGCCGTTGCGATCGTCCGGCTCGACGCGGTGGTCGGCGGTCAGCAGCACTAGCCGTACCACTTCGTCGACCTGGGCCGGCGGGACCGCGAGTGGCGGCAGCATGGCCGCGGCCAGTTTGGCGCTGGCCCGCTCGTTGGCGGTCGGCTCGGCGACCCGTGGGTCGTAGACGGCGTCGTGGAACCAGGCGGCCAGCCGGACGGAGTGAATGTCGTCGGCGAACGCGGCCGCCTCGTCGAGGACCGTCAGCACGAACGTCAAGTGGTCGATGGTGTGATATCGACGCGCCGGCTCGGACCAGCGCGCGACCAGTTCCGCTCCGGCGGCCTGCGCCGCCGCGCTCCCGCAGTCGGCCGGCAGCGCCTGACACCACCGATCGATCAGGAATTCGCTCATCCTCGCGACCCCGGCTACGCGGACAGTACGTCGTCGGCGTCCACGATCGTGTACGCATACCCCTGCTCGGCCAGGAACCGCTGCCGGTGAGCTGCGTACTCGGTGTCGATCGTGTCGCGGGCGACGACCGTGTAGAAGTGCGCCTGCCGGCCGTCGGCCTTCGGCCGGAGGATGCGGCCCAGACGCTGCGCCTCCTCCTGCCTCGAACCGAAGGTGCCCGACACCTGGATGGCCACCGCCGCCTCGGGCAGATCGATCGAGAAGTTGCCGACCTTCGAAATCACGAGTGTCGGCACCTCGCCGTTGCGGAACGCCTCGAACAAGCGCTCGCGTTCTTTGTTTGTCGTCGCGCCCTGCACAATCGGGGCGTCGAGATATTCGCCGAGCGCGTGCAACTGGTCGATGTAGCCGCCGATGACGAGCACCTGGTCGCCCTCGTGACGCTCGACCAGTTTCCGGACGACGGGCAACTTCGTCCGAGCGGTTGCGGCCACCCGGTAGCGCTCCTCCGGCTCGGACGTCGCGTACGTCATCCGCTCGGCATCGGTCAGCGTGACGCGGACTTCGGTGCAGTCGGCCGGCGCGATCCAGCCCTGTGCCTCGATGTCCTTCCACGGCGCGTCGTAGCGCTTCGGTCCGATGAGGGAGAAGACGTCGCCCTCGCGCCCGTCCTCGCGGACGAGGGTCGCGGTCAGGCCCAGCCGGCGACGAGCCTGCAAGTCAGCGGTGAACCGGAAGATCGGCGCCGGTAGCAGGTGCACCTCGTCGTAGATGACCAGGCCCCAGTCGCGCGCTCCGAACACGTCGAGGTGGGCGAACGCACCGCCGCGACGGGTTGTGAGCACCTGGTAGGTCGCGATGGTGACCGGCCGGATCTCCTTGCGCTCGCCCGAATACTCGCCGATCTCCTCCTCGGTCAGCGAGGTGCGAGCGATCAGCTCGCGCTTCCACTGACGACCGGCGACCGTGTTCGTGACCAGGATCAATGTCGTCGCCTTGGCCTCGGCCATGGCGGCCGCGCCGACCAACGTCTTACCGGCGCCGCACGGCAGCACGACAACGCCCGAGCCGCCGGCCCAGAAATGCTCGACCGCCTCGTGCTGATAAGACCGCAGCGACCAACCGTCCTCGGCCAGATCGATCGGATGGGCCTCGCCGTCTACGTACCCGGCCAGATCCTCGGCCGGCCAGCCGAGCTTGAGCAGGGATTGCTTGAGGCGGCCACGCTCGGACGGATGGACGGCGATGGTGTCCGGATCGAGCTGGGCACCGAGCATGCCGGAAAGTTTCTTCGACTTCGCGACCTCGACCAGGACGGCGCGGTCCAGCCCCCGGAGGACCAGACCGTGGGCCGGGTCGTTGACGAGCTGGAGTCGGCCGTACCGGTCCATCGTCTCGGCGACGTCGACGAGCAGCGCGTGCGGCACCGGATAGCGCGAGTAGGTCAGCAGCGCATCGACGACCGACTCGGCGTCATGACCCGCGGCACGCGCATTCCACAACCCGAGGGGCGTCAACCGGTATGTGTGCACATGCTCGGGCGAACGCTCGAGCTCGGCGAATGGCGCGATGGCCATCCGGCAGCTGCGGGCATCCTCGTGGTCGACCTCGAGGAGCAGGGTCTTGTCGGACTGGACGATCAGCGGGCCGCCGGTCACAGGTGCATCGCCTCCGGGTTGGGTGCACAGGTGTCGCGGCGGCAGGGCGTACGCCGGCGCAACGGTCAAGTCTTACACGCTCGGTACGACCATCCGGAGCGCTGCCTTGCACCCAATGGCCGGAAGTGTTGACCGAACGAACCAGTTCGCGTGCCAGATGCAACCGAGGCACCGTCCTGCGGCGTCTACCGGTTATGCATGGCTGGCGGTGGTCGGCGGGTCCCGCGTCGCATCGCCCGGTACGCGTCCCGTGTCGCCGCACGGGATGATTGCCGTAAACGAGCCATGCACGCGGTGCCGGATGCACGCGTTCGACAGCCGTGGTGTTTTGGGGCGGGCGCGTTTTGGGGGCGCGCCCGCCCCGGCGTCGCCACGAGGTTCGGGGGCGAGCGCGTGATCCTGCATCGCGAGCCGCTGGCGCTAATCCTCGGCTTCGACGGCCGCCGCCGTGATCCGGTGCAGCGCGAACGTATGGAGCATCTCGGTCCGCTCGTCC
>DASQPR010000566.1:0-5695 GCA_035643815.1 Micromonosporaceae bacterium
CGGGGCGACTGAGGACACCAGTGGCGACTACTGAGCCGGCGGCAGCGGCTCCCGGGCCAGGCTGCGGCGAGGCAAGATCACGGGCGCGTGCGCAGGCGACTTCTCCAGTGCCGCGAGCGCTTCCTCGATGCCTCGGTCGAGCTGCTGGTCGACGCCCTTCACGTAATCCTGCGGTCGGTTCTCGACCTCGATATCCGGATCCGTGCCGTAGTTTTCGACGCCCCAACCAACGTTGTCGAACGCGAATGCGAACTCTGGCTGGGTCGTGACCGTGCCGTCCGACAGGGGGTGCCGCGGCCAGATGCCGACCACCCCGCCCCAGGTACGTCGGCCGATCAACGTCCCGAGACCGAGTTGCTTGAAGGCGTGGCTCACGATGTCGCCGTCCGAGCCGGCCGCCTCGTTCGTCAGCATGACCATTGGCCCGCGCGGCGCCTCGTCCGGGTAGGGCTCCGGCTGGCCCCAACGCGCGAACCCGTAACCGAGCCGGCGACGCGCCAGCCGTTGGAGCAGCAGGCCGGAGACGTGACCGCCGCGGTTGAACCGCACGTCGACGACGAGTGCCTCGTGGTCGAATTCGGTGAGCAGACCGCGGTGGAACTCGGCGAACCCCCACGCCTGCATATCCGGGACGTGCAGGTAGCCGACCCGACCGTCGGAGCGTTCGTGGACGAGCGCTCGGTTCGCGTTCACCCACTCGCGATAGCGGGCTAGCTGTTCGCTGGCGAGCGGACGTACCCGCAATGTCCGGACCGGACCGTCCGCACGACGGACGCCGAGCTCGACCTCCTGCTCGGCCTGGTTGACCAGGAGCGCAGCCGGCGTGCGGAAGCGGTCCACGGCAATACCGTTGACCGCCACGACCGCATCTCCGGTCTGCACGTCGAGGCCCGGCCGCGCGAGCGGCGAGCTGTCTCGCGGGGACCACGTGTCGCCGTCGATGATGCGAGCGATCCGGAACGTGCCGCCGGACGCGTCGACGTCCCAGTCCACCCCGAGGAAACCCTGCCGGTATTGCGGGCTCTTGCGGTATGCACCACCTTGCTCGTACGCGTGCGATGTGCCCAGCTCGCCTTGCATCTCCCACAGCAGGTCGGACAGCTCGGCGCGCGTGCCCACCCGGTCGACGATCGGTCTGTACATCTCGTAGACGGAGTCCCAGTCGAGCGAGGACATGTCCAGATCCCAGAACTGCTCGCGCTGCAGCCGCCACGCCTCTCGATACATCTGCTGCCACTCCGCGCCCGGTCGCACCGAGACCTTGACGCGATCCAGATCGACCCAGCCGCTGTCTCGACCTGGCTCACTGGCGTCGCTCGGCTTCTCCCCAGCGGCGAGGACACGCAGCCGATCCTTCGCTCGATACAGCAGCGTGGTGTGGTCGGCGCCCAGGCGGAAGTCGCTGATGCCGTCGACGAGTTGCTCGCTCTTACCGGTCGCGAGCGTGATCGCCTGCAGCGTCCGGTCGTCGCCGTCGCCGCCCAGCGGGCTGCTGCCCCTTACGCCCTTGACCGGATGCGAGGTGACCAGCACCTTCTCCGTGGTGCCCGCGACCCGGTCGTAGCGTCCGTCCGGCACGGGTAGCGGCACGACGCGACGCTCGATGCCGGCGAGATCGATGCGCACGCTCACCGGGTGGCCGCGCTCCGCTCCGGCGGCGGCCGGGTCGTCAGCGGTGGCCGCCGCCTCGGGCGCGTCGGGCCGCGTCGCGGCACCGGATGGCTTGGCACCCGGTGCCGTGATCTCGCCCAGGAACGGCGCCGGCTCATCGGCTCGCAGCGTCACCGCGTACGGCCGGCTGCCCAGCGGGAAGCCCATCTCGAACTGCAACTCGTCGTAGACCGGGTCGAACTCGCGCTGCCCGATGAAGTAGAGATACCGGCCGAGCGGATCGAAGGCCGGCCGCCGGTCGCGCAGCACCGGCGCCGTGGCCGGATGGGTGGTCCGCTCCGCGAGGTCGAGCAGGTAGATCGCCGTCATCTTGGGCGAGACAGGTCGCGTGTACGCGAGCCACGCGCCATCCGGCGACCAGGTGAGGTCTTCGATGCGGCCGTACGGGCTCTCATCCAGCACCGATCCGGTCGCCGCATCGCCATGGACGTCGACCAGCATCAACTGATTGCGGTGGTTGGCGACGGCGACGAAATCCTCGGTCGGCGACGGGGCAATCTCGGCCGCCCGGCCGGTGTCCACATCGGACAGATGCGCTGGCGATGCCCCGCTGTCGTCGAACACCACGAGGCGTTCGCTCGGCGTCTCGTCGCTCGTGGCGGCCACGAGTCGCCGGCCGTCGTGCAGGTAACTCAGCAGCCGATAGCGCACGCCGTCCGGCTCGCCGAATTGCCGTACGGGCCCGGCGAAGTGGCCGAACGAGAACGCCTTGCCGCGAGCACACAACGCGAGCCGGGCGCCGTCCGGCGACACAGTCACGGTGTCAAGGTGCTCGGCCGCCGGCACGAACTGGCGGTTGCGCTGGCTCGTGCCACTGGACGCATCGACATCGAGCTTGCGTGGGCCACCGGCGGTCGGATCGAGCAGCCACAACTCGGCGCCGGCATGATAGACGAGGCGCCGGCCGTCGCCGCTGAGGCCGCGGGCGTAGTAGTCGTCGTGATGCGTATGGCGGCGCAGATCCTCGCCGTCCGGCGTACACGAATAAACGTTTCCGACTCCCTCGTGGTCGGCCAGGAAATAGACGCGGTCGCCGACGAAGCACGGCGATGCGAGGTTGCCCTCGAGTTTGATGAGCCGGCGGAAATCGCCCGAGCCATCGCGATCGATCCACAGATCGCCCACGCGGCCGCCTCGATACCGCTTCCAGTGCGCCGGGTCGGTGGTTATCCGTCCGAGCACCACCGCCCCATTCGGGCCGTAGTCGATGACGCTGGCCGGTCCGTACGGCAGCATCTCGCCGGCACCGCCGTCGGTGCCGATGCGATAGAGCCGTCGATCCCGGTAGAAGGGCCGCTCGGCGTCGGTGGCGAAAATGATCGAACCGTCCGGATCGAAGCCGGCCACCGCCATCAGGCCGCCGAGGAACGTGAGCCGTCGAGCGCTACCGCCGGTCGACGCCATGACATAGACATCCGGTGCGCCCTCGTCCTTGCCGACGAACGCAAGCTGACTGCCGTCAGGCGACACCCGTGGACCGCTCGCCTCGGCGATCCCGGACGTCAGTCGATCGGCACGGCCGCCGGCTGCCGTGACGTGCCACAGGTCGTCGTCGCTGGCGAAATAGACGTCGTCGCCGTGGATCGCCGGGCTTCGCAGATATCCAGTCATCGCGCGGGGGCCTCCTCGGGTGTCGGGCGGTCGTGCGCGGGTGAGGCGGCGGCCGCGCGGGATCTCCGCGTACCCCGCCATCCGAGCCTACGTACCGTCTCCGACAGTGCCATCCTGGCCACCGTGGCGGCACCCTATTTTGTTGATCCGCCACGGAGTCCATCTGGCAGCAGGCCCAACAGCGTGAATCGATGTCATAGAGTGCGGAAGTGACGCGAGCTATCTTGTTCGACCTGTTCAACACGCTCATTGCGAGCGGCGACAGGAGGCGAGCGATCACCGTCCGGGAGATGGGCGCGACACTCGGCGTCGAGCCAGACGCGTTCGGGCAGGCGTTCGTGCGCACGTGGCACGAGCGCATGGTAGGCACGCTCGGCGATCTCGCGGACCAATGCCGCACGATCGCGCGAAGCGTCGGCGGCGATCCGAGCGACGATCAGGTCGCCCGCGCCGTCGAGATGCGCCTCGCGTTCAACCGGCGGACGATCGTCGTGGCCGACGCCACGCTCGCCGCGCTGGCCTCTGCGCGCGCGGCCGGGTTCCAGCTCGCGATCGTGTCCAACTGTACGGTCGACAGCGGCATCATCCTCGACGAGACGCCGCTGGCGGCCGCGGTCGACGCTGTCGTGCTGTCCTATCGGGTCGGAATCGCCAAGCCGGACACCCGGATCTACGAGGTCGCGTGCGCGGCCGTCGACACTCCACCAACCGCATGCGTCTACGTGGGCGACGGCGCCGAACAAGAGCTGCACGGAGCGAAGGCGCTGGGCATGCGGGTCTACCAGACGACGCAATTCGCGGTCACCGATCGCGACTGGAAAGGTCCGCGGATCGGCGACATTGCCGAGCTACCAGGCATCATCGAACAGCCGGCGTAGATAGCGCCGTCAGCGGTCGACCGGGCTGAAGTCCCACGCGTGCGCGGGTCGCTCGACGAATCGACGCGGCGGCTCCGGCATGTCGACCGGTGTGCCCCGCCATCGCGAGATCACGACGATCCGATTGTCGGTCGAGCTGAACACCTCGCTCTCGACGTGCTGCGGATCGACCTCGATGATCGGCAGCGCGACGTCGCACACCCATGACAACGCATCCGTCATCGCGTCCGGTCGGGCCTTGGCCTCCCACATCCGCACGATCATCGGCTCACACCGTCACCAACGTCAGGGGCATCGCGGAGTCGGCCGGCAGGTCAAGCGGGCTCGCTGCCACGTTCGCGGCCACCAGATGCGACCCGAGCGCGGCAACCATCGCGCCGTTGTCCGTGCAGAGCTTCGGGCGCGGCACACGGACCGTGATGCCGTGGGCGGCCGCGCGCGAGGACGCCATCGACCGGATGCGTGAGTTGGCCGCAACGCCGCCGCCGATGACGAGCGTGTCGATGCCGTACGCCCGACACGCGGCGATCGCCTTGGCCGTCAGGACGTCGCAGACCGCCTCCTGGAAACTGGCCGCGACGTCGGCCACCGGGATCGCCTCGCCGGCCCGCTGCCGCGCCTCGACCCATCGGGCGACCGCCGTCTTCAGGCCGGAGAACGAGAAGTCGTAACGATGTTCGGCGAGATCCCGATGCGCGGTCAGGCCACGCGGGAAAGGGATCGCGGCGGCATCGCCATCGCGAGCCGCGCGGTCGATCGGAGGGCCGCCCGGGAAGCCGAGATCCAGCAGTCGGGCGACCTTGTCGAACGCCTCACCGGCTGCGTCGTCGATCGTGGCGCCCAGTGGCTCGACGCCGTGCGCGAGGTTATCGACCCGGAGCAACGACGAATGCCCGCCGGAGACCAGCAGGGCGATCGCCGGCTCGGGCAGCGGACCGTGTTCGAGCGTGTCGACCGCGACATGCGCGGCCAGATGATTCACGCCGTAGATCGGCTTGCCGGCGGCCAGCGCGTACGCCTTCGCGGCGGCCACGCCGACGAGCAGCGCGCCGGCGAGACCCGGGCCGGCCGTGACCGCGATCGCGTCGACGTCGGCTAGCGTCACTCCGGCCTCGGCTAGTGCTCGGTGCATGGTCGGCACCATCGCCTCCAGATGCGCCCGGCTCGCGACCTCGGGCACCACGCCGCCGAAGCGCGCGTGTTCGGCGACACTCGACGCGACGGCGTCGGCGAGCAGCGTGTGGCCGCGGACGATGCCGACGCCTGTCTCGTCACAGGACGTCTCGATGCCCAGCACCAGCGGATCGTCGCTCATGGCCGCTCATCCCGTCTCATCACCAGCGCATCGGTGTTGCTCGGCTGGTAATAGCCCTTGCGTACGCCCACGCCGACGAACCCGTACGCGTCGTAGAGACGCTGTGCCGGCTCGTTGTCCACGGCGACTTCCAACAGCACCGATCGCACGCCCTGGCCGCCCGCCTCGGCCAGCAGGGTCTCGAGGACCGTACGGCCGATGCCGAACCGCTGCCGGTCCC
>DASQPR010000567.1:0-5503 GCA_035643815.1 Micromonosporaceae bacterium
CAACGCCCGCGCGGTCTCGATCTCGGTGGCGAGCGTGAGCGCACGGTAGCCGGACACCGTTTCCCGCACATCGCTGAGAGCCTCACGGGCGACGGCGGCCACCTCGCCCATCTCCCTCGCCGCCCGGGCCGGATCGCGCTCGACGAGACGAGCGGCGAGTTCGGCTTTCAACGACACGGCCGACAACCGCTGGCCGAGAATGTCGTGCAGGTCACGCGAGATCCGCAGGCGTTCCTCACTCACGGCCAGGCGGGCGAGGTCGGTCCGCGCCCGCGCCAACTCGATCTTCGACCGGACCTGCTGATAGAACGCGGCTTGCACGGCACCGATCAGCAAAATCGGCAGAGCCACCACAAGCGCATCACGGAACGGTTTGCCGGCGATGAAGACGTCGATGATGATCGCGGCGGCCGGTACCGCGAGGACGATCGGCAACCAGACGCGACGGCCGCAGTTGAACAGCAGCATCGCGACCGTGTAAGCGCACAGGCCGGTAAGCCAGTCGACGCCGCCGGCCACCAGACCGATGCCGATGGCAATTGCGAGCGCGACCGTGTACGGGGTCCGGTTGTTGTGCAGCTGCGGCGTGTTGCGCCACATGACCGCCGCGAAGCACACGGCGAACGCACCGAGGCCGCAAATCGCGACGACGCGATGCGGCAGCGACCAGTCGGAGGCGACGACGGACCTGATCGGATCGATGAGGAACAGCAGGAAGAGCAGGCTGAAGATGCGTGCGCGCATCCAACGGCGTGGGCCCCAGTCGTCGACGAAGATGTCGGTGTAGGCGCCGCGCACGTTGGCCCAGACGGCCAACAGACTGTGCGGCGGTCGCGCCGGATCGACAACCGAGACTGACACTGCGCCGTGCGTTGTTGCCTCACCGTTCGTCGTTCGCGAAACGGCGGCGACCGTCGGCACACTCGCGACGTCCAGTCCGGCCGAGGTCGGCAAAGCCAGTCCGGCCGGGGGCGGCAAAGCCAGTCCGGGCGGCGGCGGCGGAGCCAGTCCCGGCGGCGGCGGATCGCCTCCGCCGGAGAGATGCGCCGGCGGCACGGAGGTCGAAACCATGGCACCAGGATTGCCCGAAGCCGGTTGCTTGACCAGTGTGCGCCGGCACATTGCGAACATGACATCTGTCATCCGGCCGTCTGGTGGCATTACCGCGGTCGCAGACGCTCCCGCCACACCGCGTCCACCTGATCGATCAGCTCGTCGCGACGGCCGTCGTTGACGATCACGACGTCGGCCACGGCACGCCGCTCCTCGTCGGTGGCCTGTGCTGCGATGCGGGCGCGAACATCCGACTCGGCCATGCCGCGGTCCGCGACAAGCCGCGCCACCCGCACGCTTGCGGCCGCCTCCACCACAATCACCACGTCGTACGCCCGGTAGAGACCCGCCTCCACCAGCAGTGGTACGTCGTTGACGATGACGGCGTCCGGATCGGCGGCCGCGACCATCTCGGCCGTACGGGCGCGCACCCGCGGATGGACGATGCGCTCGAGACGCGCCCGCGCATCGGGATCATCGAACACGATGCGACCGAGAGCCGGGCGGTCAATCGAACCGTCCGGCCGAAGGACCCCCGCGCCGAATTCGGCGACGACCTCGGCGAGTCCATCGGTTCCGGGCTCGACGACCTCGCGAGCCAGCGCGTCGGCGTCGATGATCACGGCTCCCAATTCGGCCAGACGCTGTGCCACCGCGCTCTTGCCGGCCCCGATGCCACCGGTCAGGCCCACCATCCGCACGTGCGAACGATACCCGTCCCGATCGTGATGAGGTCCGACGCGATCATGCGGCGCGCCTGATGCTATTGATGCGGTTTGCGGCTTATCGTGCCAAGGGCCAGGAGCGGAGGATCATGCAGAACGTCCCACCCAGATCGGCGGATCGTGCAAGGGTGCGGACGTCAGACCCCGAATCGGCCGTCCCGCACCAGTCCCTCAACGCACCGCGAAAGTCTCCGGGTCCGACGGAAGCCGACGCTCGGAGGGCCGATCCACGGCAGCATCCCGCCCAGCCGCGGCACAGGATCGGGGCCAGCGTCTCGGAAGCGACCGGCTCGACGGTCGTCCCCGACCACACCGTACGTGCAGTCGTCGGCGGCGCACACCGCGAACCGCCCCGAAGCGGCCGCCATCGCGCCCCATCTGTAGATCGGGTCGTCGACCGCCTGGCTCGGCGAAGGACGATCGGCGGCCGCCCGGACCGAGGCGTCGGGCGCACGGCGCTCTGAGTCGCCGGCCGTCGTACGCGCAACTGCGCCACGGCGCGACGGCGGTCGATCACGCCCCAGATACGGTCGTGGCCCCACAGGATCAACCTGTGGGGCCACGCATAACCGTCAGAGCGTCAGCTCTTGCCGCCGCCCGCAAGCTTCTCGCGAAGTGCGGCGAGCGCCTCATCGGTGGCCAGCGTGCCACTCGGCTCCTCGGGAGCCTTCGTCACGGCCGGCGTCGATGTCGACGCACCGCCACCTGAGGTAGGTGCGGCTTCGGCGGTCGCCTCGGCCGCGCGAGCGGACTGGACCTGCTTCTGGTGCGCTTCCCAGCGAACCCGGGCGTCCGCGTACTGCTTCTCCCACAGTTCGCGCTGCTTCTCGTAACCCTCGAGCCACTCCCCGGTCTCCGGGTCGAAGCCGTCCGGGTAGACGTAGTTGCCCTCGGTGTCGTACGTCGCCGCCATGCCGTACAGCGTCGGGTCGAAGTGCTCCTCGCCCTCGACGAAGCCCTCGTTGGCCTGCTTCAGCGACAGCGAGATGCGACGGCGTTCGAGATCGATGTCGATGACCTTGACCATGACGTCGGAACCGACCTGAACGACCTGCTCCGGGATCTCCACATGACGCTCGGCCAACTCGGAGATGTGCACGAGGCCCTCGATGCCGTCGTCGACGCGGACGAACGCGCCGAACGGTACGAGCTTGGTGACCTTGCCCGGCACGATCTGCTGGATCGCGTGCGTACGGGCGAACTGGCGCCACGGGTCTTCCTGGGTCGCCTTGAGCGAGAGCGACACGCGCTCGCGATCGAGGTCGACGTCGAGCACCTCGACCTCGACCTCCATGCCGACCTCAACCACCTCGGACGGGTGGTCGATGTGCTTCCAGGACAGCTCGGACACGTGGACGAGACCGTCGACGCCACCGAGGTCGACGAACGCGCCGAAGTTCACGATGCTCGACACGACGCCCTTGCGGACCTGGCCCTTGGCGAGCTTGTTGAGGAACTCGGTGCGCACCTCGGACTGTGTCTGCTCGAGGTAGGCGCGGCGCGACAGGACCACGTTGTTGCGGTTCTTGTCGAGCTCGATGATCTTCGCTTCGAGCTCCCGGCCCACGTACGGCTGGAGGTCACGTACCCGACGCATCTCCACCAGCGACGCCGGCAGGAAGCCGCGCAGCCCGATGTCGATGATGAGACCACCCTTGACGACCTCGATAACCGAGCCGCGGACCACGCCGTCGTCTTCCTTGATCTTTTCGATCGTGCCCCACGCCCGCTCGTACTGCGCGCGCTTCTTGGACAGGATCAGCCGACCTTCCTTGTCCTCCTTCTGGAGAACCAGGGCCTCGACGTGGTCGCCAACCTTGACGACCTCGGAAGGATCAACATCGTGCTTGATCGACAGCTCGCGCGAGGGGATGACACCCTCGGTCTTGTAGCCGATGTCGAGCAGGACCTCGTCCCGATCGACCTTCACGATGGTGCCTTCGACAATGTCACCATCGTTGAAATACTTGATTGTCGCGTCGATCGCGGCGAGGAAGTCTTCCTCTGAGCCGAGGTCGTCGACGGCGATCTGGTTGGCGCTCGAGGTGGCCTCGATGCTGCTCGTCATGTGGGCTGTTGCTCCGGTCGGATATCGTCGTTGGGATCCGGTCGGCGGGACCGGGTCGCGCCCGTAGCCTGCCGGCGGGCACGAATCACCCGATCGGACGATGATCGGTTGATGAGTGACGCCGACCGCGGACCTGCTCCCTACTGAGGCGCGCAGCCCACGAGCGCATCGTCTAGCTTACCGTCCGCAACGCCGCAAGGTGCAACCACCCCGGGCGTGATGCGCCGCTCTTCGGCATCAGTGACACATGGGAAGCTTCTTCGCAATTAACCGCATAGGCACCATAGCGGACGGCGTTGCGGCATTTGCTCGAGACACGGCGAAAGTACCACCGGGGAGGCGAGGTAACCGGATCGCCGTACGTTATGGCACGTGGAGATGACCGACACGAGTAGTCCTGGAGTCACTGGTAGTCCTGGAGTCACCCGTCGCGCGGTGACCGCCGCCGAGAACGTGCTGGCCAGCCGCGGGTGGTGGGATGCCGACGCCGACGCCTACCAGGCCGAGCACGGTGAGTTTCTGGGCGAGGTCGACTTTCGGTGGTGTCCGGAGGGCCTGCGCGAGGCCGATGCTCATCTCCTGGGCGACGTGCGAGGACGGCGCATCGTCGAGGTCGGCTGCGGCGCCGCCGCGGCGGCGCGATGGCTCGCCACCCAGGGTGCCGAGGTGGTCGCGCTGGACCTGTCCGCGGGCATGTTGCGCCACGCGGCGGACGCGGCCGACCATTCGGGGGTACGGGTTCGGCTGGTTCAGGCCGACGCCACGCATCTGCCGCTCGACGACAACAGCTTCGACATCGCGTGTACGGCGTTCGGCGCGGTCCCGTTCGTCGACGACTCGGCCGCCGTCATGCGCGAGGTGTTCCGCGTATTGAAGCCGGGCGGCCGCTGGGTCTTCGCGGTGACTCACCCGATGCGATGGATCTTCCTCGACGATCCGGGCGAGGGCGGCCTGGTCGCGATCCACTCGTATTTCGACCGTCGCCCGTACGTCGAGTACGACGAGTCGGGCACGGCAACGTACGTGGAGCATCACCGTACGGTCGGCGACCGCGTACGCGAACTCGTCGCGGCCGGGTTCGTCTTGACCGATATCGTCGAACCCGAGTGGCCGGAGGAGAACCGCCAGGTGTGGGGGCAGTGGAGTCCGCTACGCGGCCGGATCTTTCCGGGCACGTCCATCTTCTGCAGTTTGAAACCAGCCTGATCGGGCTCCACGACGGGGCGCCGGTCCGAAGTGGACCGCGTCGCGTGACCGAGCACACATCGACGGACGCCGACGTACGGGAATGATCCCAGACGTGAAAGAGTTCCTTCAGATGCACACCTGCAACACCCGAGCTCTGGAGGAACAGTGAACGTCCGTCGCGCCCACCGCAACATCGGTGACGGTGTCCGACTCAACGAGAAGACCGGCACCGTCTCCACGTACGCGAGCCGCGCCAAGGCGCGCCACGACCGCGCGCGTGCCGGTGCCTATGGCTACTACGTCGGCATTCGGTAACGAGCCGGCCCGCCATCGCGGAACATGCCCGGACCCAATGGGGTCCGGGCATTGTCGTGTCTGGGCACGGAAGTGCGAGCGTTTCGGCCGGCGTCAGGCGCCCGGTCTACTCGTCGTTCAGTGCACCGATGTCCGCGAGCAGGTCCTCGACCAC
>DASQPR010000568.1:0-2633 GCA_035643815.1 Micromonosporaceae bacterium
TGGCCTGCAATGCCTGCACGGCCTTCGCCATCGCCAGGTAAGTCTTGCCGGTGCCGGCCGGTCCGATGCCGAAGTTGACCGTGTGCTGGTCGATGGCATCGACATAGCGCTTTTGGCCCAGTGTCTTTGGCCGAATCGTGCGCCCACGCCGAGACAGGATATTGAGCGTGAGGACGTCGGCCGGACGCTCCTCGGTGCCCTGCTTGATCATGCCGACGATGCGGCGGACCGAATCCCGGTTGAGCGTTTCGCCCTTGTCGATGAGCTCGAGCAACTCGGCGAAGACGCGCTCGGCGAGCGCATTGTCGGCTGGCGAGCCGGACACGGTGATTTCGTTGCCACGTACCAGGATGTCGCTGTCCAGCGAGGATTCGATGAGTTTGAGCATCTCGTCGCCCGGCCCGAGCAGGTTGACCATCAGCCGTGGATCGTCGACAGTGATCTTGGTTTGAACCCGGGCACCACGTTGGCCGGAGACCGGCATCGACGTCGCGGTGCTAGGTGGAGGGCTTGTGGTCATGGGTGGGCCGGCTGGCCTGTCCGCCTTTCTTGCTGGATCAGGGTGTGAATAGGTGTCCTGGTTTCCCGGTGACGCGGTTTACCGGTGACCTGGCTTCCCGGTGAATCTGCGGAGATTCCATGGTATCCACTCGGACCGACGGCACGCCTTCGCGTATCCGGTTGTGGCCCAAATATGCCTTCGTGTGCCGTTCGCGCGGGAGCGAACTGCGGTGCTATCCGCGTTTCGCAGGCTCGCTCGACGCCGTATCACTCGACGCTGCGCCCGTCGTGGCCGACGGGCGGACGCTCCGGCCGTTGTGCATGGCGTTGCCGAGCCAGCCGATCGCAGCTACGAACAGGAAGGTGCCGATGCCGATGCCGATGCAGTTGACCAGCACTCGGCCCAGACCGTGCATGTCGACATTGAGGAACGGGTACGGGTACCAGTTCGTCGCCGCGCCGCGGATCAGGCTGTAGATGGCGTACACGAGCGGGAACGCCGCCCAGGTGAGCGACTCCCGGAACCGGATCACGCGCTTGGGCGGGACGAACAGCCAGTCGAGGAACACCACGAGGGGCATCAGATAGTGCAGGACCTCGTTGACCCAGGGAATCGTCGAATCGGCCGCGACCGGCAGGTCGGAGAGCAATACGGCGTAGACGACGCCTGTCACTGACATATACGTCGCCGCGGCGCCGCGCGCGAGGTCGTACCAGCGGGAATCCGGCTCGCGACCGGGAATCGCGCCGATCACGAACACCACAACGGCGATGATGTTCGCCTCGATCGTGAAGAAGCTGAAGAAGTTGGCGACACTGCCCGGCGGCTTGAGCCCGACAGTGTGCACGAGCTGCGTGATGATCGCGGCCACGCCCAGTCCGGCAATGATCCACCGGTACGAAATGACAAACAGCCGCCGCGTCATACGCGGGATTTAACCCCATATCTTCGTACGACCGGAATCCGCCGCGCAGTTGAGCCGCCGCGCCGACCGGCGCAGAATGCCCGGGTGCGCCTCCGAGCCCGGCTCTTCATCGTCGCGACCGCCGTGATTGTTCTCGCGGCCGGCTGCTCCAACCCGCCCAGCAGTGCGAACACGGTCGACGGCGCGCGCGTTGCCACGCAGGCGCCGTTGCTCGTGGGCGCGACGCCGACCGGCTCACTGTCTCCGACGCCGTCGCGATCGGCCTCGCCATCTCCGCGACCGGCTTCGACCACCTCGCCGGCCGCGCACGTTTGCTCAATCCTGCCGGCCGACAACGTATGGCGGGCCGATGTGTCGCATCTGCCGGTCCTGGCGAAGTCCGCGACGTACGTCGCGAGCATCGGGACGACCGCCGGCGTCCACGCCGATTTCGGCTCCGGCCAGTACCAGGGCGCATCGATCGGCATTCCGATCACCACCGTTTCGGCGACGCAGGCCAAGGTCAAGGTCACCTTCCAGTACGCGTCCGAGAGTGACCGGGGCCCGTACCCGATCCCGAAGAGCCCGGCGATCGAAGGCGGCGCCAGCAGTTCGGGCGACCGCCACGTGATCCTCTACGACCCGGCGCACTGCATGGACTATGAGCTGTTCGCCACGTATCCGAAGTCCGGCGGCTGGACCGCCGGCTCCGGCGCGATCTTCGATCTCGCGAGCAACAAGCTCCGCCCGGCCGGCTGGACCTCGGCCGACGCGGCCGGGCTGCCGATCCTCCCCGGACTGGTGACGTGGGCCGACGTCAAGTCCGGGCACATCAACCACGCGATCCGGGTGACCGTGCCGTCGACACAGGCGAGCTACCTCTGGCCGGCCCGGCACCAGGCGTCGTCGTCGCACGACACATCGCTGCCGCCGATGGGCCTACGGCTGCGTCTCAAAGCGAGCGTCGACATCTCTCATTTGCCGTCACAGGCGAAGATCGTGGCGGCCGCGATGAAGAAGTACGGCGTCATCGTGGCCGACAACGGCTCGCCGTGGTTCATTTCCGGTGCACCCGACTCACACTTCAACAACGACGCGCTGCACGCCCTCGGCGCGCTGACGGGCAAGGACTTCGAGGCCGTCGACGAGTCCAGCCTGATGGTCAGCCAGAACTCCGGCCAGGCCCGCTAGACGTACGTCTCTGCACGCACCAACGCCAGCAAAGAC
>DASQPR010000569.1:0-3505 GCA_035643815.1 Micromonosporaceae bacterium
TCCCATCTGGCCATGGGCCACGCCGACGCGCGCCTCGGGCACCAACTCGCGCAGTCGGCGGGCCGCCTTCTCGATCGACTCGACCCGGTTGTGCAGGTAGAACACCTGACCGTCGCGCAGCAACTCGCGGTGGATGGCGGCGGCGACCTGCTTGTCATCTTGCTTGCCGACGTACGTGAGCACCGGGTGCCGCTCCTCCGGCGGCGTCGCGATGGTCGACATCTCGCGGATGCCGGTGATCGCCATCTCGAGGGTTCGCGGGATCGGCGTGGCCGACATCGTCAGGACGTCGACGGCGGTACGCAGTTGCTTGAGCGTCTCCTTGTGCTCCACGCCGAAACGCTGCTCCTCGTCGACGACGATGAGCCCGAGCTGCTTGAACCGCGTCGCGCGCTGGAGCAGCCGGTGCGTACCGATGATGATGTCCGCCGTCCCGTCGGCGGCCTTGTCCATCGCGACCTCGGCTTCCTTGGCCGTCTGGAAGCGCGAGAGCTGGCGAATGTCGATCGGAAACTGCGCCATCCGCTCGGAGAACGTGTTGAAGTGCTGCTGCGCCAGCAACGTCGTCGGCACCAGCACGGCGACCTGCTTACCGTCCTGTACGGCCTTGAACGCGGCCCGTACGGCGATCTCGGTCTTTCCGTAGCCGACGTCGCCGCAGATCAGTCGATCCATCGGCACCGGCAGCCGCATGTCCGCCTTGACGTCCTCGATCGCCGACAACTGATCCGGCGTCTCGGTGTACGGGAATGCGTCCTCCAGCTCGCGCTGCCACGGCGTGTCCGGGCCGAACGCATACCCCGGCGCGCTCTGCCGAGCGGCATAGAGCTGGATGAGCTGGGCCGCGATCTCGCGTACGGCCCGGCGAGCACGCGACTTGGCCTTCGCCCAGTCGGATCCGCCGAGCTTGTGCAACGTCGGCGTCTCGCCGCCGACGTAACGCGACAGCTGGTCGAGCTGGTCGGTGGGCACGAAGAGACGGTCGGCCGGCTGGCCACGTTTGCTCGCCGCATACTCCAAGACCAGGTATTCGCGCTCGGCGCCGTTGACCGTGCGCTGTACGAGCTCAACGTACCGGCCGATGCCGTGCTGCTCGTGCACGACGAAGTCGCCCGCACGCAACTCCAACGGGTCGATCGTGTTGCGCCGACGGCTCGGCAGCTTGCGCATGTCCTTGGTCGACGCGCCGCGCCCACCGGAGATGTCGGTACCCGTGATGATCGCGAGTCGGGCCGCCTCGTCGACAAACCCATTGCCGAGATCGCCGCAGGTGACCAGCGGTGTGCCCGGTTGCGGCGCGGCGAAGATGTCGTCGGTGAATGCGACGCCGATGCCAGCGTCGCGCAACACCTCGACCGCGCGATTGGCCGGTCCGTGGCCCTCGAAGACCAATGCAACGCGCCAACCGTCGGCCGACCACCGCTTCACGTCGTCGACGACCCGGCCACCGTCGCCGTGGTAGAGCGGCACGGCCTGAGCCGACAGCGACAGCGACCGGCTCTCGTCCGGCGTCACGTCGGACAGCGTGTCCAGCTCGCCTTCCAACCACGGAGCGTCTTCGAGAGCGGTCGGTCGCGACTCTTCGGCGACGCCGAACGGCGCTGTGGTCCACCACGGCATACCGAGGTCCACGGCGGTCGCGCGCACGTCGGCAAGGCTTGCAAACGCGACCGCGCCGGTGTCGACCGGCGCCTGGCCACCGCCGGCAGCCGCGGCCCAGCTCGCTTCCAAGAACTCAGCACTGGTACGGACGAGGTCATGTGCTCGCGTGCGGATCCGTTCCGGGTCGAACAGCAACACGTGCGTGCCGGCCGGCATGCAGTTGACCAGCAATTCGACGCTCTCGCTGCCGTTCAGCAGGGCCGGGGCCAGCGACTCCATGCCCTCGACCGGAATGCCTTCGGCGAGCTGATCGAGAATCTCGACGAGTTCCGGATGCTTCGCGGCCAGCTCGGCCGCGCGCTTGCGCACGTCCGGCGTGAGGAGCAGCTCCCGACAGGCCGGCGCCCAGAGCCGTTCGACCTTGTCAATGGTGCGCTGGTCGGCGACGGCGAACGTACGGATCTCCTCGACCTCGTCGCCGAAGAACTCGACGCGCACCGGGTGCTCATCGGTCGGCGCGAACACGTCCAGCAAACCACCGCGAACGGCGAACTCGCCCCGCTTGGTAACGAGGTCGACGCGGGCGTACGCCAGTTCGGCCAGCTTGCGCACCACGTCGTCCAGGTCGGCTGAGCCACCCGTACGCAACTCGATCGGTTCGAGATCACCGAGCCCCTTCAGCTGCGGCTGGAGCACCGAGCGCACAGGAGCCACGACGACGCGCACGGGTCCACGGGCCGCGTCGTCGAGATCGGGGTGAGCGAGCCGGCGCAGGACGCCGAGCCGCCGGCCAACGGTGTCCGATCGTGGCGAGAGGCGCTCGTGCGGCAGCGTCTCCCACGACGGGTAGACGGCGACCTCATCGGCCGGCAACAGGTCGCCGAGGGACGCGGCGAGATCTTCGGCCTCGCGAGTCGTCGCCGTCACCGCAAGGACCGGTCGCCCGGCCCCGCTCAGCCCGGCGGTCTGCGCGCCGACACGAACGCCCGCCTCGTCGCCGTCGGTAGCCTGCTGATCACCGCGTGCGATCGCCGCGACCACAAAGGGCCGCAGCGCCGCCGGTGCCGTGATATCCACCTGCTCGGCCGCCGGGCCGCCGCTCTGGGCAAGGCCGGCCACCGTAGCGAGTGCCTGGTCATCGAGTGCCGCCGTCAGTAGCCCGGTAAGCCTCATTGCGTCGTGTGCTCCGTTCCGGGCGGTCCGCCCGTCAGTCCACCGTCATGTCCGTCGTCGGATGCGCGGCAGCTTCGTGGCACGCGCCTTTTACCCCAGCGCCCAGGTGGACGGGGGTTGCGGCACAAGCGTATGCCATCGCACGCGGTCTCACCCACGGCAATTACGGCCCGGCAATCCGGGCTGACGACGGCGCCGCTCAGTAACGCACCGAGATCTTCCGCTGCGGGCCGTCGATCCGTACGAGACCACCGTATGGCATGATCAACTGCGGATCGGTGTGACCGAAGTCGACGTTGAAGACGACGGTCGCGTCGGGGGCGTACGTGTCGAGGGCGCGTCCGATTGCGGCCCGCTGGTCGTCGACGTACCGCTGCTTCTCTTCCGGGTTGGTCCGGTGGCCGACGTCCCATGCCTTCGGGCGACCGACAAGGACGGCCGGGGTGTCCGCGAGCAGCCCACGCAGGCCCATGTTTTGGAGCATCCGATACACCTCGGCGGCCGGCGGCATCTCCTCGCTCGTCTCGATCATGAATACGTGCCCGGCGTAGGCGTCCGGCGCCGCGACGTCGCGGCCCACCTGGAGGATCCACGACAGCACCTCAATGCAGCCGCCCCAGGTCGGCGCCTCAATGACGCGGTCGGCGCGCCGCCACTCCCACGGACGCGCCGCGAACATCGGCGGCTCGTCGGCGAGCGCGGCCGGCCCGAGCGACCAGTCGATCGACTG
>DASQPR010000570.1:0-2190 GCA_035643815.1 Micromonosporaceae bacterium
CAATTTGTCCGAGCCGGGCGGCGCCTCGCCGTACTCGGCGGCGACGATCTCGATGTCCGTGCCGCACAGGCCGACCGCGAGGGACTCGACCAGAATCGCGCCGTCGCCGGTCGCCGGTTCGGGTAGATCGCTCAGGGCCAGGGAATTCTTGACGCCGGGTCGCACCGTCAGCGCACGCATCCGTACCTCCACGAGTTGGCCCGACCCACGCTACCGGCCAATCCCAAGCCGCTCGCCACGGCCGGCGACTTCGCGTCGCGCGAGCGAGTCGACACAGCTGACGGTACGGTCGAGCGCGTGACTGCACCCATGGACGGAGTCCTCGTGGTCGGTGCCGGCGTTATCGGGCTGACCACCGCCATCACGTTCGCCGAGGCCGGCGTGCCGACAACGATCTGGTCCGCCGACGACGCGACCGCGATCACGTCGTACGCGGCCGGCGCTAGCTGGGGCGTGCACTTGCTGAGCCCGCGCGGCCGGGTCGCGGCGTGGAGCGCGGCGACCCTCGATGTATTGCGTACGTTGGCGACCGACCCGACGACCGGCGTGCGCATCACGGGCGGCATCGAGGCGAGTCGCACGCCGATGGCGCCGCCCGACTGGGGCGCGCCCGTCGACGGCATGCGCGAATGCACGCCCGATGAACTCCCGGCCGGTTATGTCATCGGCTGGCATCAACGGATCCCGATCGTGGAGATGCCGGTGTACCTCGGCTATCTACAGGCGCGATTCGTTGCCGCCGGCGGCGTCATACAGCGGCGCCGGATCGCATCGCTGACCGAGACGGCCGGCGTCGCGCCGGTCGTCGTCAACTGCACCGGCGTCGGCGCGGGCGATCTGACCGGCGACCGCGACCTGGTGCCGATCCGGGGGCAGGTCGTCATCGTGGCGAATCCCGGCATCACCGAGTTCTTCGCGGACGGACCGGACGACAGCACCGACCTGACGTACTGGTTCCCGCACCGCGACACCGTGCTGCTCGGCGGCACCGCGGTCGTCGGCGACTGGAACCGGGTGCCGGACCCGGACGTGGCGGCCGCGATCGCGGCGCGGTGCTCGGCCGTCGAGCCGCGGTTTGCGACCGCCGAGATCGTCGAGCACCGCGTCGGCCTGCGGCCGGGGCGATCGGAGCCGCGGCTGGAAGCGGAGACGCTCGACGACGGTACGCAACTGATCCACAACTACGGCCACGGTGGCTCGGGCGTGACGCTGGCCTGGGGATGTGCCGCCGAGGTCGCGACCGTCGCCGGTCGGGCCGGACGGCAACGCGGGAGCGCACCACAGCACTGACCGGTACCACCGAGCATCCAACCGAGACGTGTGTCGACGTCCGCGCGGTAACGAAATGGGAACGCTCCCATGTTGGCCTTGACACGTTCGTAACCTCCGGGCAATGTCACTCATGGGAGCGCTCCCGAATTCGTACCCTCGGAGGCCGCTCTGCCGCACCGCGCACCGTGACCGGCGCGCGGACCTCGACGGAAGGGGCCTGGCCGTGCTCGTGCTGCTCCGGCGACTGGGCTTCTACGTGATCACCGCATTCATCGCGATCACGCTGGACTTCTTTATCCCGCACATGATCCCGGGCAACCCGGTCGAAGCGGTCATCTCCTCGCACGCCGGTGCCATCCCGCCGCAGGCCGCGGCGAGCCTCTACGCCCAGTTCGGCATCAACCTCCACGAGGGACTGTGGGGCCAATACCTGACGTACTGGAACCACCTGTTCCACGGCAACCTGGGGCTGTCCATCTCGCAGTATCCGGCGACCGTCACGTCGGTCATCCACAGCGCGATCTTCTGGACGATCCTGCTCGTCGGGGCCGCGACCGTAGTCAGTTTCATCCTCGGCACGGTCATCGGCTCCCTTGTCGCCTGGAAGCGCGGCTCGTGGCTCGAGGGCATCCTGCCGGTCAGCACGTTCTTCCAGGCGATGCCGTATTTCTTCCTCGCCACGCTGCTGCTGTTGTTGTTCGCCACGACGCTGCACTGGTTTCCCAACCACGGCGGGTACGACTTCCAGCAGAACACGATCGGGCTCAACGGCCCGTTCCTGTCCGACGCGGTCAAGCACGCCGTGCTGCCGGGCGTCACGATCATCGGCGCGTCGCTGGCGGGCTGGATCATCGGCATGCGCAACATGATGGTGACCGTCCGGGATGAGGACTACGTGCTGCTGGCCCAGGCCGAAGT
>DASQPR010000571.1:0-2230 GCA_035643815.1 Micromonosporaceae bacterium
AACATGGGGCTTCCGGTGCCGCCGGGCTTCACGATCACGACTGGGGCGTGCCGCGCTTACTTGGCCAATGGACACGTACCCGACGGGATGTGGGCCGAGGTGGCCGATCACCTTCGCGGGCTGGAGATGCGGGCCCGGCGGTCGCTGGGCGACGTCCGTGATCCACTGCTGCTGTCGGTACGGTCCGGGGGAAAGTTCTCGATGCCCGGCATGATGGAGACGGTCCTGGACATCGGCCTGAACGACGCCACGGTCGCGGGTTTGGCGGCGCGCAGCGGTGACGAGCGCTTCGCGCTGGACTCGTACCGGCGCTTGATCCAGATGTTCGGGAAGACGGTGTGTGGCATCGACGACGCGGCCTTCGCCAGCGTTCTCGACGACCTCAAGAACCGCCGGTCCGTGGCCGCCGATATCGATCTCAGCGCCGCCGACCTTCGCGAGCTCGTCGAGGCCTACAAGAAGGTCTTCCGCGATCACGTCGGCGACGATTTCCCGCAAGCGCCGCATGACCAGCTCAACCAGGCGGTGGAGGCGGTCTTCGAGTCATGGAACGCGCCGCGCGCCGCCATGTATCGCCGCCAGGAACGCATCCCGGACGATCTCGGCACCGCGGTCAACGTCATGATGATGGTGTACGGCAATCTCGGCTCCGACTCGGGCACGGGTGTCGCGTTCACTCGCGACCCGGCGACCGGATCCCGCGGAATCTATGGCGACTATCTGTCCAATGCCCAAGGCGAGGACGTGGTCGCGGGGATCCGCAACGCCGTACCGCTCGAGGATTTAGCCACGCTCAACCCGAGTTGCTTCACGCAGCTGACCCGTCACATGGCCACTCTGGAGCGGCACTACCAAGACCTTTGTGACATCGAGTTCACCATCGAGCGCGGCAAGTTGTGGATGCTGCAAACCCGGGTCGGCAAGCGTACGGCGGCGGCGGCGTTCATCATCGCTACCCAGCTCGTTGACGAAGACCTGATCGACCTGGACGACGCGCTCAGCCGAGTCAACGGCGCCCAATTGGCGCAGCTGATGTTCCCGAGTTTCGTCGACTCGACTGACATACCGGTGTTGGCGAGCGGCGTCGCGGCGTCGCCCGGCGCGGCAGTCGGGCGCGTCGCGTTCGACTCGGCCCGGGCCGCCGAGCGCGCCGCCAACGGCGAGAGCGTCATCCTCGTACGCCGCGAAACGAATCCCGACGACCTTCCCGGCATCGTTGCCGCGCAGGGCGTTCTCACGTCGCACGGTGGCAAGACCAGTCACGCGGCGGTCGTGGCGCGCGGTATGGGCCGAACCTGCGTCTGCGGCGCCGACAGCCTCGACATCGACACCGAAGGTGGAGTCTTCCACGTGGGCGACCAGACAGTCGTCGACGGCGATATCATCTCGATCGACGGCACCACCGGAAAGATCTACCTCGGCGAGGTCCCGGTCCAGGACTCTCCGGTCGTCGCGTACTTCGAGACCGGCGTCGTGAGCGGTCCGCTCGTCGCGGCCGTACATCGGCTTCTGAACCACGCCGACGAGAAGCGCCGGCTCGGCGTCCGCGCCAACGCCGACACCGTCGACGACGCCCTTCGGGCACGCCGTTTCGGTGCCGCTGGAATCGGGCTGTGCCGCACCGAGCACATGTTCCTCGGCGACCGGCGACAACTGGTCGAGGCGCTCACCCTGGCCGAGGACGCGGCGGCACGCCAGTCGGCCCTGGACGCGCTGTTGCCGTGGCAACGCACCGACTTCGAGGGCATCCTCACCGCCGCGGACGGGCAGCCGGTGACGATCCGGTTGATCGACCCGCCGCTGCACGAATTCCTACCCTCGCTCGAAGAACTAGCGGTGCGCGTTGCGCTCGCCCGGGAACGCGGTGTCGACGTCGACCACGACAGCCGACTGCTGGCGGCGGTGCGCCGCATGCACGAGGAGAACCCGATGCTCGGATTGCGTGGCGTGCGGCTCGGGCTGATGGTTCCGGGCTTGTTCGCAATGCAGGTCCGCGCGATCGCGGAGGCGGCGGCGTCGGTGGCGGCCGCGGGCGGCTACCCACGTCCGGAAATCATGGTCCCGCTGGTCGGGTCGGTCCTCGAGCTGGAGGCCGTACGCGATGAGGCGCTGGCTGTGTTGGCGGCCGTACCTGGCACGCCGGCCACCAAGATCGGCACCATGATCGAGGTGCCGCGCGCGGCCATGACGGCGGGCCGCATCGCTGGTCTGGCCGAGTTCTTCTCATTCG
>DASQPR010000572.1:0-3795 GCA_035643815.1 Micromonosporaceae bacterium
TAGGGCGTCCGCCGGCTGAGGCTGCCAGACTGCGTGCGTGACGATCCGCGTAGTGCTGGCCGACGATCAGGCGCTCGTTCGAGCCGGGTTTCATGCGCTGCTCGATCGGACCGAGGACATCGAGGTCGTCGGCGAGGCCGCCGACGGCGCCGCGGCTATCGCCAGTGTCCGCGACCGCCGGCCGGACGTGGTCCTGATGGACGTACGGATGCCTGTGCTAGATGGCATCGAGGCCACCCGCCGGATCACCGCCGACCCGTCGCTGCCGGACGTGAAGGTGCTCGTGCTCACGACCTTCGAGGTCGACGAGTACGTTTTCGAGGCGCTCCGCGCGGGCGCGAGCGGCTTCCTGCTCAAGGACGTCGAACCAGACGACCTCCGGCAAGCGGTCCGTCTGGTCGCCGACGGCCAGGCGCTGCTGTCACCGAGCGTGACACGGCGGGTGATCGCCGAATTCTCTCAGCGACCGCAGCGCGCGGCACCGGACCAGAGTCGACTCGCGCCGCTGACCGATCGGGAGCGCGAAGTGGTCGCGTTCGTCGCGCGGGGCCTGACAAACGAGGAGATCGCCGTACGGCTGCACATGAGCCCGGCGACCGCGAAGACCCACATCAACCGCGCCATGACCAAGGTCGGTGCACGCGATCGGGCGCAGCTTGTCGTGCTCGCGTACGAGTCCGGCCTCGTCGAGCCGTGAGCACCCCGGCCGACCGTCCGAGCGCGGCGGCCGAGAACGTACTCCCGCCGCGGTAGCTACGGCGGTGTCCATAACGCAGATGAGGTAGCCGACCGACCACGCGTGCGGGACGACGTGGACCATCTGGACTCCTAGCGTCATGGGCATGACTCGACTCACCGCCCTCGTCCTGCGCCACCGCCTCCTCGTCGTGGTCTTCTGGCTCGTGGTGGCCGTTGCCGGTGGCCTGACCGTCGGCACCACCACCGGCCGGCTGAGCCAGTCGTTCGCCGCGCCGGGCAGCCCGGCCCAGAACGCAGCCGACCGGATCCTGGCCGCGTATCACGTGGATGCGAGCGCCGACCCGGACGTCGTTGTCGTGACCGTGCCGGCCGGCCAGACGGTGGACTCGCCTTCGTCGGTAGCCGCTCTGCGACAGGTCTTCGCGGCCGTACGACCGCTGGGTCTGCGCTCGGTCGATGTCACGAACACCAGCGATGCCAGGTTCACCACCACCGACCATCGCACCGCGTACGGCATCGCGTACCTTCCGCCCGGCGGCGTGTTCGACAACGGTCTCACCGCGCGGCTCACGCAAAGCGTGCAGCGGGCGACACCGGCCGGCTACACCACCGCGGTCACCGGGCTCGGCCCGCTGCAGACGGGTTCCGGGCAATCGGGCGGCCTCGGGCTGCTCGCCGAGACGCTGATCGGTGCGGCCGGTGCGCTACTCGTGCTCATCTTCGTGTTCGCGAGCTTCGTCGCCGTCCTGCCGCTCGTGATGGCCGGCATCTCGATCCTGACCACCTTCCTGCTCCTGCTCGGCCTCACCGCCATCACCGAAGTGAACTTCATTGCTCAGTTCATCATCGGTCTGATCGGGCTGGGTGTGGCGATCGACTACGCGCTTCTGGTCGTCACCCGCTGGCGCGAAGAGCGAGCGCACGGAGCCGACAACCGGATCGCGGTGGAGAAGGCGATGGCGCACGCCGGGCGCGCGGTCGTGTTCTCTGGGCTGACCGTGACCGTCGGGCTCCTCGTGCTCGCGGTGTTGCCTATCCCGGCGCTACGCAGCTTCGGCTATGCCGGCGCGCTGATCCCGTTGGTATCGGTCGCGGTGGCCATCACGCTCCTGCCCGTGCTGCTCGACACGATCGGACCACGGCTCGACTGGCCGCGGATCCGCAACGAGAGCACGCCCGGCCGGGGCTGGATCGCCTGGGCCCGTACGGTCGTCCGCTGGCGGTGGGCCGCAATGCTCGCCGGCGTCGCCGTACTGCTCGCATTGGCTATTCCGGTGCTATCGCTCCAACTCGGTGAGGCGCGGTCGGTCGCGCTCAGCCAACCCGGTCCGGCCCGACAGGCCCTGGACACGCTGACGGCCGGCGGCGTACGAAGCGGCATGCTGACACCCATCGTGGTGCTCGCCGACCAGGGGAGTGCGCCCGCGGTCGTGCGCCGCCTGGATACGGTCGCGGGCGTCGCCACCGTGGCGGCGCCGGCCGACCAACGAGCCGACGGTACGGCGCTCATCACCGTGCTGCCGACGAGAGAAGCCGGCGACGACGCTGGAAAGGCGACCGTGCAACGGGTCCGGGACGCGGTCTCCGGCGATCCCGGCGTGCTCGGGGTGGCCGGTGACGGAGCGGGGCAGCTCGACTTCCGGCACGCCGTTTACGGCCGGTTCCCGTACATGCTCGGCATCGTCTGCCTCATCACGTTCCTGTTGCTCGCGCGCGCGTTCCGGTCGCTCGTACTCCCCGCGAAGGCGGTGCTGCTCAATCTCGTATCGCTCGGCGCCGCGTACGGCGTGCTCGTTCTCGTCTGGCAGAACGGGTACGGCAGTGAGGCCCTGTGGAACACGCCGAGCACCGGCGCCATCGCGATCTGGATTCCGCTGATCGTGTTCGCGTTCCTGTTCGGACTATCGATGGACTATGAGGTGTTCCTCCTGGCCCGGATGCGCGAGGCGTACGACGCCGGCGCCGACACGGACGGTGCGGTCGTGACGGGTCTGTCGCGCACCGGGCGGCTGGTGACGTGCGCGGCACTCATCCTGGTGCTCGCGTTCCTCTCGCTGTCAACGGCTCCAGCCACGGATGTCCGAGTGCTCGCCACCGGTCTGGGCGCGGGGATCCTCGTCGACGCCACGGTCGTACGGTGTCTGCTCGTACCGTCGCTGGTCAGCCTGTTCGGCCGGTGGAACTGGTGGCTGCCGGCGTGGGCGGCGCGCGTGCTCCGCGTACCGCCGTCTGATCCTCGTGATCACGATGCGCGAGGTAGCGACGGAGAGCGACCCACCGTGGAAGCGGCGGCACGGCTTACCGTAGGCGCATGACGTCGGTCGCCGCGAGCCGCGCCAGCACGCGTCACGAGACCCTCGTCGACGCTGCGCTGGCGCTGCCGCTCGCGGTGCTTGCCATCAGCGGGACGGCCGGCGAACTCTCGCGCGCGACGGCAGCGACACCGCCGGCGTTCGGGGGATACCTGATCGCGCTCGCGACGGCGGCCACACTGGTGTGGCGCCGCCAGCGCCCGGCCGTTGCCGCCGTTGCGGCAATGGGGATCGCCGCGTGCTACCCGCTCCTCGGCTATCCGGGCTGGGCACCGATGTTGCCGCTGTTCGTCGCGTTCTTCAGCTTCGCCGCGTACGGCGCGACAAAGCACGCTCTCTACGGAGTACTGGCCCTGTGCGTGATCACCTACCTGCTACCGGTGGTCTCCACGCAGCGGTGGTCACCGTTGGCGCCCATCGTCTGGGGGCCGGCGGTCGGCCTGGTCTGGGTGTCGTTGCTCGGCTCGTCTACCCGACGGCGACGGTTGGCCGGCGAGGAGCACGTGCGACAGGTCGCCGAGGTGGCCGCGGCGCAGGCGCGCGAACGCATGGCCGACGAACGGCTGCAGGTCGCCCGCGAGCTCCACGACGTGTTGGCGCACACGATCTCGGTGATCGCCGTGCAGAGCGGCCTCGCGGTCGACGCCCTCGACGACGACACCGCCACGACGCGGCGGGCGCTCGGCGCCATTCGCGCGTCGACCAGGGAGGCGCTTGCGGAGCTACGGGCCACGCTCACATTGCTCCGCTCCGACACCCACGCGGACCCCGACGAGACGGACGC
>DASQPR010000573.1:0-9244 GCA_035643815.1 Micromonosporaceae bacterium
CGCCATGCCGTTACCATTGCACGGCCGGCGCCCGACAGCGAAGATCCCATGGGCCGGCCCGGCACTCATCCTCGGATCCGAGCGGAAAACCACATCGCGTCGGCGACCTCGCCGGCAGAAGCGACAGATCGTGGCGAAACGTCATGGAACGTTCACGCAGGGCAACGCCAGTGCGGGGTTACCCATGCGGGGATTGACCGTATAGAGTCCTTTGCCGGGACGCGCCGATGTTGCCGGTAATGGTGATGAGATCGGTCTTGTTGGGTATGAGATGGGGCCGGCATCGCTACGCAGCCGCGAACGCCGGTGACCAGGCAACGTGGTTTGCTCGAGAGGAGACGCTTGGTGATCGACAACGCCGCCCCCCGGGAAACCCACCTGGGCAGCGCGATCCCCCATCAGCGAACCGAAGGCACTCAGCAAAACGAAGGCCAAACCGGCGGGTCCGAGCGTGTCGGCGCCCACCGTCTCGACGGCCCGCGCGCAACGGACGCTCAGATCACCGGATCCGGCAGCCGGGTCACCGGGACCGGTATTGCCCGGGTCACCGGATCGGCGAGCCGGCACGTTACCGGCGGCGCACCCGCGGCCGATCTTGGTCCTACGGTCGAACCGAGCCGCGCCGTCCCGGCCGGTCGAACGAGTTGGTTCGACGACGCGACGATGGTCCTGCCCGCATTCGTGACCGGACGCGTCGAGGCGGCGGCGCAGGCCGCGGCGGATGCCGTCACCGAGGCGATTTCCGCCCGTACGCCGGCCGACGCCGTCACCGCGGCTGGGCACGCTCAAGCCGCGGCGCGCGCACAGGCCGCGGCCGAGACCGAGGCAGCGACCGGACGTCCGGCTCCATCGACCACATCGGAGACCGAGCCGGACGACAAGCTGCCGTCCTCCGAGCGGAACATGCTGATTTTCGTGGCGATGCTGCTCGCACTCGGCACGATCGCGGTCATCGCCACCATGGGCGTCGGCAAGTTCGGCTGAGTTACCAAAGGCGCCTCTGAAGCGCCTGGACCGCCGGTCGGCGCACTGAGCTTGCCAAAGCGCCTGGACCGCCGGTCGGCGCACTGAGCTTGCCAAAGCGCCTGGACCGCCGGTCGGCGCACCGTCCCCGACCGTGATGCCGGATCGGTCGGCGCGCTGTGTTGTCTGAAGCGCCTGGACCGCTGGCGGCGCAGATGAGTGCGGTTATCCAAGCCAGCCCGGGCGGACTAGACCGGATTCGTAGGCGTACACGACAAGCTGCGCTCGGTCGCGCGCACCGAGCTTGCCCATCGCGCGGCTGACATGAGTCTTGGCGGTCGCCGGCGAAACGACCAACTGCTCAGCGATTTCCTCATTGGACAGGCCAGCGCCGACCAGCGCGGTCACCTCGCGCTCTCGGTCGGTCAGGACGCTCACCGTGGTCGGCGGTTGCGGCACGGGCGCGCGTGTCGTGAATTCGGCGATCAGTCGACGCGTGACGCCCGGCGATAGCAGCGCGTCCCCGGACGCGACGGCGCGCACCGCCCGCAACAACTCGACCGGTTCGGTGTCCTTGACCAGGAACCCGCTCGCGCCGCTGCGCAGTGCCTCGAACACGTACTCGTCGAGGTCGAACGTCGTCAGGATGATGATCCGTACGCCGTGCAGCGCGGGATCGGCGGCGATCTGGCGGGTCGCGGCGAGACCGTCCGTACCGGGCATCCGGATGTCCATCAGCACCACGTTCGGATGGGTCCGTGTCGCCTGCCGGACCGCGTCCGCGCCGTCGATGGCCTCACCGACCACGTCGATGTCCGACTGCGCGTCCAGCAGGGCACGGAATCCGGCCCGGAGCAGCGCCTGGTCGTCGGCCAGCAATACCCTGATCATGAGGACTCCCGGATCGGTAGGGTGGCCGTGACGACGAAACCACCCGACGGCCCAGGCCCGGCCGTCAGGGTGCCACCCAGCGCCACGGCACGCGCGCGCATGCCGGCGATGCCGTTGCCCGACTCGCCCGACTTGGGACGACCGGCTGGCGTGCGATCGCCGCGCACGTCCGCGCCGACCCAGCCCGGTGCGCCGGCGCCGTCGTCCGACAGCCGCAGGACCAGACCCGTTGGCTGGTACGTCAGGACCAGGCTCGCGTGAGCCCCGTCGCCCGCGTGCCGCCGCACGTTGGTGAGCGACTCCTGGATGATCCGGAACGCCGCGCGGTCGACCTCGGGCGGCAGCGGCACGGGTTCGCCGACGACGACGGTGTCCGCCGGGTCGATAAGCGTCGTCAGGTTTGCCAGCGTCGGCGCGGGCGCGCGCGGCGCTGCCTCATCGGACGTACGCAGGACGCCGAGAACGGAACGCACCTCACCCAGTGCCGCCGCGCTCGCTTCCTTGATGGCCTCGAGTGCGGCACGCGCCTGCCCCGGGTGCTCGTCCATCAGGTGCAGCCCCACGCCGGCCTGCACGTTGATCAGTGACAGGTGATGCCCGAGCACATCGTGCAGTTCCTGGGCGATGCGCAGCCGCTCATCGCTTTCCTGCCGGCGGGCCTGCTCGGCGCGTGCTCGAGCCTGCTCGGCATGCGTACGGGCAATCTCGGCGAACCGCTCGGTCCGGACCCGGACGCCTTCGGCCAAGGCAAGCGCGACGATCGTCCACGCGGCGCCAGCGATCGCGATGCCCAGCGTTGGTGCCCGCAGCGGCACACCGCCGACCGACGACCACACGCGGCCGGCGAGCACGGCCACCAGGTATCCGATGGCGGTGGCGATCCAGACGCCCTTGCGGTGGCCGGTGCGCACAGCGCCGAAGATGCACACCAGCACGGCGAAGAACACCGGGGCGTACGGGTAGCCGGCCAGGAGGTAAATGACCGTTGTGGTGAGCGACACGACGTAGGTCGCGATGCGCCATCTGCGCCGGACCGTGAGAGCGGCCGCGCCGATGATGATCAGGATGTCGCCGACCGCGTCGAGCGGGCGCAGCGCTGTCTGGTGGTGGTTGGCGACGTGCGCACCGAACAATTCGACGATCGCGATGAAGATCGCCAGGAAGATCGATGCATGACGTGGACGGCGCCGCCCGCCGGCCCACGGCGGGCCGCCGCGTCCATCTGGGCTTGCCATGGTCCCGCCGCCGTCCCGCCACGGACCGCCGTCCCGCCACGGACCGCCATCCCGCCACGGACCGCCATCCCGCCAAGGCCCGCCGTCCCGCCAGGGGCCGCTGTTGCGCCATGGATTGCCGTCCCGCCAGGGACCGCCACGGCGTGGGGTGGCCGCTTGATCTTGCGACTCGGCCTCCGGCCGGTCGCCGTCGATGCCGCCGTCGATCCCCACACGGCCACGGTAGGCCACCACCCGTGCCCGCAGGTACGCCCGCCGGGTCGGAGCCAGCAGGCCGACGTACCCCCGTGGGTGTAGGCCGTCCACCCTGTTACACCCGGCGGTGCAGCCCGAAAGCCACCCGCGGACCGACGCACCGCGATGGGTACGGCGCGCACAGTCGACTCATCGGACCCGCACCGGCCCGCGAAACCGAAAGGGATGAGTCAGATGACCACCGACACACCTCGCGTACGCACCTCGGACGCCGAGCGCGAGCGGATCGCGCAGACCCTGCGCGCGGCGGTCGGCGAGGGCCGACTGACGCTCGAAGAAGGCGACGAGCGCCTGGCGACGCTGTACACCACGAAGTACCGCGACGAGCTCGCTCCGCTCATCGCCGATCTGCCGGCCTCCCCCGACGACGCAAACCGTCGCGGACCGGGCTGGGGACGGGGACGTAGCCAGGAGGACGAGGTCTGGTCGCCGGAAGCGGAAGGCGACAAGCGCGGCCGGGCCGAGGGGTATGGGCCGTGGGCCGGCCAAGGTTGGGGCGGACAGCCGTACGGCCCCGGAGCGCGCGGCGCCGGCGGACCCGGCTACGGCGGCCCGGGATGGTGCGGACCCGGTTGGACGCGACGCCCCGGCCCGCCCTGGTTCCTGCTGCCGCTCCTGCCGATCCTGTTCGTGTTTCTGATCTTCGGCGCGGTCGGCGGGATCGCGCACGGCCACTTCTTCGCGATCATTCCGCTCGCGTTCCTGACCTTCGCGATCCTCCGCGTCGCCCGGCTCCGGCACCGTTGGGGCGGGTGGCGGCGATGACCGTACGCTTCGACGACCTGGCCGGCCGGGTGGCCGTGGTCACCGGTGCCTCCCGAGGCATCGGTGCCGCCACGGCACGCCTGCTCGCCGCGAACGGGATGTCGGTCGGACTGATCGCCCGGGACGAGGATGCCCTCGAAGACGTACGTGAGGCGATTTGGAACGACGGCGGCCGAGCCGTGGTCGCGCCGGCCGACTGCACCCGGCCCGACGCGCTCACGTTCGCCGCCAAGCACGTCAGCAACGAACTCGGCGACGTCGACGTGCTGGCCGTGTTCGCCGGTGGCAACGGCCGGCCACAGTCGAGCGAGTCGATGAGCCCACCGGCGTGGCGCGCGATCCTCGATGGTGACCTGTCCAGCGCGTTCTACACGATCCAGACGTTCGCCGCCGGAATGCTCGAACGTGGCCGTGGCTCGATCATCACCATGTCCTCGGCCGCCGGTCGTACGCCGTCACAGGCCAACGTCGCGTACGCGGTGGCCAAGGCCGGTGTCGTGATGCTGACCCGGCACCTCGCGGCCGAGTACGCATCCCGCGGCGTACGCGTCAATGCGTTGGCGCCCTCGGCGGTGCGCAACCGAAAGATGGCCGCGATGCCGGCGGCGCAATTCGACGCAATGTCACAGTCGTTCCCGCTCGGACGCATCGGCGAGCCGGCCGACGTCGCCGCGGCCGCGGCCTACCTCGCGTCCGACGCGTCGGGCTGGGTCACCGGCGTGACCCTCGACATCGCCGGCGGCAAAGTGACCGCGTAATCGTCCGGCCGTTCTGTCGTCCGGCCGCTCAGTCGTCCGGCCTCTCAGTCGCCAGACGGCGCGGTCGCGGCGGAACATTAGCTTCATTGTGGGGGTGCCCGGGTGGTTCCGGGCGATGCGGACGGCGTTCGGCTTCGGCCGGGCGCCGTCCGCTGTGTTTGTGGCTGGAGGCGGTTGACAGACTGTCGGGGTGTATAGCCGATGCGTAGCGCAGCCGCGAGGCGCATCGTGAGCGCGCCGACCCGCGACGAGGATGTCCACGACTGGGCGCTCGGGCTCGGCCTGCCTGGCCTCATCGACATCCACACGCATTTCCTGCCGCCGCGGATGATGCGGCGAGTGTGGGCACACTTTGCGGCGGGCGGTCCGCTGATCGGTCGCGAGTGGCCGGTGGCGTACATGTGGCCGGACGAGGAGCGGGTCAAGCACCTGCGCAGCATGGGCGTGCACCACTTCAGCGCGCTCGCGTATGCGCACCGGCCAGGGATGGCGGCCGACCTCAACGACTGGACGCTCGAGTTCGCGGACAACACACCCGACTGCATCCCGTCGATGACGTTCTATCCGGAGCCCGGCGTGCTCGACTACGTCGACGCGGCGCTGGCCCGCGGCGCGCGCATCGCGAAGCTGCACCTACAGGTCGGCGGCTTCGACCCGGCCGATCCGCTGCTCGACGACGTGTGGGGCCGGCTCGACGAGGTCGGCCTGCCGGTCGTCGTGCACGCCGGGTCCGGCCCCGTCAAGGCCGGTCATACCGGCCCGGAGCCGTTCGAGGCGGTGCTGCGCCGCCACCCGCGGCTCGTCGCGGTCATCGCTCACTGCGGAGCCCCCGAGTACGCCGGATTCTTCGCGCTCGCCGGCAAATATCCGCGCGTCTGCCTCGACACGACGATGGTCGGCACCGACTTCTTCAACCGGCTCGGCGCGCTACCCGACGCGCTGCTGCCCGAATTCCGTGCCCTCGGTCGCGACGGCCGCGTGCTGCTCGGCTCCGACTTTCCGAACATCCCCTATCCGTACGCCGAGCAGATCGCCGCTCTCGTACGGTTCGGCCTGGGCGACGACTGGCTGCGTGCCGTGTGCTGGAACAACGCGCAGGAGCTGCTCGACCTCGATCCGGCCTGACGTCCCCGGGTCGGCAACCTCCCGCCGGGCGCGACACAATGGCGCCATGTCGTACGTGCACCCGTGGCAGGTCACTTCGCTGGTCCAGTACGGGCACTGCTCGTACTGCGGTGCCGAATACGTGCCCGAGCAGCCATGGCCGAGGGTGTGCCCGAACTGCGGCGAGACGACGTGGCGCAACCCACTGCCGGTGTCAGTGCTGCTCCTGCCGGTGCGCTTCGATGACGGTGGCCCGGACGGTGTCGTCGTCGTCCGGCGCGACATCGAACCGGCGCGCGGCGAGCTGTGCCTTCCGGGCGGTTTCCTGGAGTACGGCGAGCTATGGACCGAGGGCGCCGTACGGGAGCTCCGCGAGGAGACCGACCTCGTCGTGGAGTCGGACGACATCACGCTATTCGACGTGCAGAGCACCGGCCGCCACGTGCTCGTCTTCGGCATCGTGCCGGCCCGCCCGGCCGCCGATCTGCCGCTGTCCGCTCCAACCGACGAAGCAACCGAGTGGATTGTCACCCGAGAGCCGCTGGTGCTGGCGTTCCCGACGCACACCGCGGTCCTCGACAAGTTCTTCGCCAACAGGTAGCAGGCCGACAGGTAGCCGTCGGCGCTTAGAGCTATTTCGCATCGGCGTAGCTCTCGACCACGGCGACGCCGAGCGGGAAACGCACCGGCGTGTCGCCGAACAGCAGGCGGCTCGCCGTCACGGCCGCCTCCCGGACAGCGTTGGCGACGTCCTCGGCGATGTCGGCCGGCGCGTGCACGATCACCTCGTCGTGCTGGAAAAACACGATCCTGGCCGGACTGCCGACGAGTCCCGTACGCAAGGTGGCGAGCAGCGCGAGCGCCCACTCGGCCGCGGTCGCCTGGATCACGAAGTTCCGCGTGAACCGGCCCCGGGCCCGTGCGCGAGCCGCGCCGGAACGATGCGTCCTCGCGACGTCGAATGCCGCGTCGATCGACTCGCCAGACGCGTCGCCAGGCACACCGACCTCGCGATCCGGGTCGCCCGACCAGGTGGCATCGGTCCAGCTCGCGCTCGGTGGTGGGCAGGTGCGCCCCAGCCACGAACGCACGAGTCCGCCGGCCTCACCGACGCGCGCGGCGTCCTCCACGTACGCGAACGCCTTGGGATAGAAGCGGCGCAGCGTCGCGAGGGCGGGCGCGGCCTGACCGCCCGTCTGGCCGTACATCGCGCCGAGCAGCGCCACCTTGGCCACCGCACGGTCGCCACCGAACGACTCCTGGGCCAGTGCTGCGTACATGTCGCCGGCGCCCGCGGCCCGCATCATGCCCGCGTCCTCGGCCACGGCGGCCAGGATGCGGGGCTCGAGCTGACCGGCGTCGGCCACCACCAGACGCCAGCCCGGATCGGCTCGGACCGCCGACCGGATCACCTTCGGGATCTGCAGCGCGCCGCCGCCACGGCTCGCCCACCGGCCCGACACGACACCGGCCGGTACGTACTCCGGGCGGAACCGGCCGTCCCGGACCCACATCTGCCGCCATGCCCATCCGTGTGCCGTCCAGATCCGGTACAGCTCCTTATAGCGACGCAGCAGTGGCACGGCCGGGTGATCGATGCCCCGCAGCTCCCAGGCCCGGGTCGACGCCACGGAGAAGCCGGCACGCTGGAATGCCCGCAGCACCTCGGCCGGTGAGTCGGGCCGGATGCGCGCACCGCCGAACGCCCGCGAAATGTCGTCGGCTAGCGCGGCCAGTCGGCGCGGCGGACCGCCGCCGGGCGATGGCTCACCCAGCAACTCCCGCAATACGTCCTCGTGCACGGTCGCATCCCACGGCAGACCCGTCTGCGCCATCTCGGCCGCCAATAGTGCGCCGGCCGACTCGGCCGCGATCAGCAGGCGGAAGCGGCCGGGGTGCGGTGTCGCCGCGACCCGGGACGTCTGGTCGGCGTACACGCGGATCGTGGCCGTGAGCGGATCCACACCGGGTGTGGCCGGCGTGGCTGCGACCGCATCGAACAGCGCGTCCTGTGTCTCGCCGGGCGCGGCCGACGGGCGGGGCGGCGGATCGGGGGGCACCGGCGAGCCGACCAGTCGGGCCCAGGCCGCACCAAGCGACCGCGGCGCACCCCACTGGCCGGCCGAACCGAGCAGCAGCCCCTCGGTCAGCTCGAGATCGTGCACCCGGGCAACGGTGGCTCCCGCCCGCAATAGCGGCGGGGAGAGGTCGGCGGTCGACGGCCAGAGCCATCGCGCGTTGTCGGACGGGCGGAGCCCGGCCGCCTCGACCGCCAGATCGTCGACGTGTCGAGGTGCGCCGGCCGGCGTCCCGTCTTCCTCGATCAGCTGGAGCAGCCCGGCACCGCCGCCGGCATCGTCCGCCCGGTCGCCGGTGCGGAACATGTCGGCCGCGCGATCCGCCAGGCCGACCGCGATCAACACCCGTTCATTGTGCGGCCGACGTCTGACAGAGCCGATCCCTGCTGGCGTGCGTCGACGGTCAGCCCTTGACCGCTCCGGCGGTAAAGCCCATTGTCACGTTCTTCTGAATGATCAAGAAGAAGATCACGACCGGGATCGAGGACAGGGTCGCGCCGGCCATCAGCTGACCCCAGTGTGTGCCGTGCGCCGTCTGGTTCGACACCAGCCACACCATCAGGTTCTGCTTGTCCGGCGAGCTGTTCAAGATATTGATCATGAAGAATTCGTTCCAGCACTGGATGAAACCGTAGATGGCGGCGGACACCAGGCCGGGCAGGGTGAGCGGCAGCAAGATCTTGGTGAACGTCTGCCAGCGCGTGCAGCCGTCGACCAGCGCGGCCTCGTCCAGCTCGCGCGGAACGTTGGCGATGAACCCGCGCAACATCCAGATGGTAAATGGCATCAGCACCACGATGTACGACAGAATCACGCCGGACAGCTGGTTTGTCTGGTGCCACCGCTGCAGCTGCAGATAGATCGGGATGATGATCGCGATGGCCGGCACCATCTGGACGCCGAGCAGCACGAGGATCACGGCGCGGCGACCGGCAAAGATGAAGCGGGCGAGGGCGAGCGCGCCGAGGAATCCGACGATCAGCCCGAGGACCACCGACACGACGGTGATGACCACACTGTTGCGAAGGTCGGTCAGGAAATCGGGGGCATTGATCGCCGAGGTGAAGTTCTCGATCGTCGCGTGCAACGGCAGCAGGTTCGGATGGAACGTGAGGACCTCGTTCGACGGCTTGAACGCCGTCGCGACCATCCAATAAACCGGGAAGAACATGATCAGCGCGAAGACGACCGCCAC
>DASQPR010000574.1:0-5919 GCA_035643815.1 Micromonosporaceae bacterium
CCTGCCGGTCTTGTTCCTCACCGCCGTGCTTGTCGCACTGCTGGTCGGACTGTTCTTCGCGCGTACCGTGGCCGGCCGTCAGATGCTCGCCAGCGGAGGTAGCCCGTTCGCCGCGCGCCTGTCCGGGATTTCCAACGACCGCTCGATCCTGATCGCGCACGCACTGTCCGGGCTCCTCGCCGGCGTCGCCGCGGTGCTGACAGTCGCCCTGTCCGGATCGGTCAACGCCAGCATCGGCGACGACCTGCTCCTGCCGAGCTTCGCCGCACCGATCATCGGCGGCGTCGCGCTGGCCGGTGGCGTGGTCAGCGTGATCGGTACCTGCCTGGCGGCCTTCGCGATTCGCCTGGTCGACGTGGCCCAGGCGCAGTTCGGCATCAACCAGGAATGGGTCGACCTGATCGTTGGCGCCGTCGTCCTCGGCGTCGTGCTCATCGGCGCGATCCGGGTCAAGATCGCTCGGAGGACGACATGATGCTGTCGGCGGAAAATCTGATCAAAACCTTTCCGGGTGTACGCGCGCTCGACGGCGCCACGCTCAACCTCGAGGCTGGCAGCGTGCACGCGCTCCTCGGTGAGAACGGCGCCGGCAAGAGCACCCTCGTCAAGCTTGTGACCGGCGTCTACCGCCCGGACGGCGGTGTGATCACGCTGGGCGGCACGGTCGTGAACTTCAGCGGTCCACTCGACGCGCTCCGCGCCGGAATCGGCGTCGTGCACCAAGAACGAAACCTCGTGCCCGCCCTGTCGGTCGCGGAGAACGTGCTGCTGCATCACCTGCCGCGGCGCTTCGGCCTGGTGCAGAAGCATCAGATCCGGGCCGAGGCGCAGCGCTGCCTCGACCTGCTCGACCTGAACCTCGACCTGGACGCACCCGTCTCCACGCTCTCGGTCGCACAGGCGCAGCTCGTCGAGATCGCGAAGGCGCTGTCGGTCGACAACCGGGTGCTGCTGCTCGACGAGCCGACCGCGTCGCTGACCGGCGACGAGGCCGACCGCCTGTTCGCGATCGTCCGCAAGCTGACCTCGACCGGCCACGCCGTGGTGCTCGTGAGCCACAAGCTGGAAGAGGTTTTCGCCGTCGCGGACACCGTGACCGTGTTGCGTGACGGCCGCAGCGTCGCCGAAGCGCAGCCGCTCGCCGGATACACGCGAGACCAGGTCGTCGACCTCATGGTCGGCCGCGCCCACGCGTCAATCAAACTCGACGAACGATCGGTGGACCGGTCCGGTACGCCGGCCCTGGAGTTGCGCCGCCTCTCGACCGCGCTCGGACACCGTGACGTGTCGCTCACGGTGGCACCCGGCGAGATCCTCGGCATGTACGGGCTCGTCGGCGCCGGCCGCACCGAGTTAGCGAAGGCACTGCTCGGTCTCGACCGGATCACCGGCGGTCAGGTGCTGCTGCACGGGAAGACCGTGCGTATCCGGGACGTCGGTGAGGCACTGCGGCGCTACCGCGTCGGGTACGTCACCGAGAACCGCAAGGAAGAGGGTGTGTTCCTGGAGCAGCCGATCACGCGCAACATCGGCGTGACGGTGTGGCGGCGCCTCGCCCGCTTCGGTCTCATCCGCGACCGCGCCGAAGGTACGCTGGTCGCCGACTACACCGAGCAGCTTGACATCCGCGCATCGTCGTCGCGCCAGCTCGCCGGGCAGCTGTCCGGCGGCAACCAGCAGAAGGTGAGCCTGGCCAAGTGGCTGGCCGCGACCTGCGACATCCTGATCATCGACGAGCCGACGGTCGGCATCGACGTACGTACGAAGGCGGCGTTTCACGAGCTGATCGCGCGGCTCGCCGGCGAGGGCAAGGCGATCCTGCTGATCTCCTCGGACCTGCCGGAGGTCGTCACGCTCGCCGATCGGGTCGCGGTGATGGGCGACTTTACGATCCGCGGTGAACTGGACAATGACCACGACTACGACCGCATGAGCCAACAGATCATTCGCTTGATCCACGCGACGATCTCGGCCGCTCCCGCGGTAACGGGTGCAGACGTCGCTGCCAGCGCGAGTACAGCCGGTGCGACATGAACCCGTTCGAGCAGGTGTCGCTCGGCCGGACAGACGTACGGGTGACCCGCCTCGGGCTCGGGCTCGCACCCATCGGCGGCCTGTACCGCCCCGTCGGCGACGAGACCGCGGCGGCCACGGTGGATACCGCGTGGGCCCACGGCATCCGCTTCTTCGACACCGCACCGCTCTACGGCTCCGGCCGGTCGGAGCGCCGTACCGGCGCCGCGCTCGCCGACCGGGATCGGAGCGCGTACACGCTCGCGACGAAGGTCGGCCGGCTGCTGGTGCCGTCACCGGACGTCGAAAACCCCGGGATGTGGGCCGAGCCGACCGGGGCGGAGCCGGTCTTCGACTTCAGCGCGGCCGGTACCCGTCGCTCGTACCAGCAAAGCCTCGATCGCCTCGGCGTCGATGCCGTGGACATCCTGCACATCCACGATCCCGACCAGCACTTCGAAGCCGCCATGTCCGGTGCCCGTCGGGCGCTCGTCGCATTGCGCGGCGAGGGGCGGGTGCGGGCCGTGTCGGCCGGGATGAACCAGTCGGCGATGCTGACGGACTTCGCGCGTACCGGCGACTTCGACTGCTTCCTGCTCGCCGGCCGCTACACGCTGTTGGACCAGTCCGGGCTCGCGGACCTGCTACCTGAATGCGCGTCGCGGGGCATCGCGGTCATCGCCGGTGGCGTCTACAACTCTGGCATCCTCGCTGACCCCGCGCCTGGCGCCACATACGACTACCAGCCGGCCTCGGACACGATGCTCGCGAAGGCGCGCGCGATCCAGGACGTGTGCAAGCGCCACGGCGTGCCGCTGCGGGCCGCCGCGCTGCAGTTTCCGCTGGGGCACCCGAGCGTCGCGAGCGTGCTGATCGGTGCGCGTTCACCGGCCGAGGTCGACGACGCGGTCGCGATGGCGAACGTTGAGATTCCCGGCCAGCTGTGGCGCGACCTCGTCTCGGCCGGGCTGCTCGTGGCGGGGGTGGCGACGCCGTGACGACCGTGGCGTTGACGATCGACGCGCACCACCATCTCTGGACCGCCGACTACGGCTGGCTCGCCGACCCGTCGCTTGACGCCATCCGCCGCGACTACACGCTCGACGACCTTCGGGGACACCTTCGTGCCGCGGGCGTCGACCGGACCGTCCTCGTCGAGGCGGGCCGCGGCGACGACGCGGAGACGGTGGAGTTCCTGGCTCTCGCCGCGGCTACCCCGGAAATCGCCGGCGTGGTCGGCTGGGCGTCGCTCACCGATCCCGCGCTTGCCGGCACCCTTGCCGAGCATCGGTCCCGGCCCGGCGGCCACCTGTTGGTCGGCGTCCGCGATCAGGTCCAGGCGTACCCGGCTAGCCATCTCGACCGTGACGACGTCCGGGCGGGCCTACGGGCCGTCGCCGCGGCGGGCCTGGTCAACGAGTTAGTCGTGCGCCCCGACCAGTTGCCGTCGGTCATCCGCGTGGTCGACGCGATGCCCGACGGACGGTTCGTGCTCGATCACCTCGGCAACCCGCGCGTGGTCGCCGGCGCCGAGGGGCTCCGCGACTGGACCACGGTCGCTGCGCAAATCGCGGGGCGGCCGCACGTTGTCGCGAAGCTGTCCGGTCTGTTCGCGCAGGCTGACTGGTCCGGTTGGGCCGTCGCCGATCTGCGACCGTTCGTGGAGACCGCCGTCGACCTGTTCGGCCCGTCGCGCCTGATGTTCGGCTCGGACTGGCCGGTCTGCGAGGTCGCGGCGACGTACGAGCAGGTCATGGACGCGATCGTCGAGATATTGGGCGGCCGGCCGGCCGAAATCTTCGCCACGACAGCTATCAGCACCTACAAGTTGGAGATCTGAATGAAGTACATGCGGGTGGGGCCGCCAGGGGCCGAGAGGCCGGTCGTGTTCTCGGGGGGAGTCCATTACGACGCTTCGGACGTCGTGCACGACTTCGACGGCGCGTTTTTCGCCGCGGGCCACCGCGTTGACGTCGCCGACCTGCCCGTCATCGACATCGAGGGGCAGCGCGTCGGGGCACCCATCGCGCGGCCCGGAGTGGTGCTCTGCATTGGGATGAACTACGCGGCGCACGCCGCTGAGTCCGGTGCGGCCCCGCCCGAGGTGCCGATCATGTTCTACAAGGCGCCGAACACGGTCGTCGGGCCGCACGATGACATCGCGATCCCGCGCGGCTCGGTGAAGACCGACTGGGAGGTCGAGCTCGGTGTGGTGATCGGTCGCACCGTGCGCTACCTCGATTCGCCCGCGAACGCGCTCGACCATGTGGCCGGCTACGTGCTCTCTAACGACGTAAGCGAGCGCGACTACCAGCTCGCGGTCTCCGGCGGCCAGTGGTCGAAAGGTAAGTCGTGCGAGACGTTCAACCCGCTCGGACCGTGGCTCGCCACGCCCGATGAGATCGAGAATCCGGGCGCGCTGCGGCTGCGGTCGTCGGTGAACGGGGAAGCCCGGCAGGACTCGTCCACGGGCGACATGATCTTCGACATCGCGTACCTCATCTGGCACCTGTCGCAGTACACGGTGCTTGAGCCGGGCGACCTGATCAACACCGGTACGCCCCAAGGAGTCGGGCTCTCCCGCCGTTTTCCGTACCTGCGGGCGGGTGACGTCGTCGCGACCGAGATCGACGGCCTCGGTCAGCAACGCAACGCCGTGAAGGACGCCGAGTGAAGATCATTGCCGTCGACACGTACGATATCCGGTTTCCCACCTCGCGCGAGCTCGACGGCTCCGACGCGATGAATCCGGATCCCGACTATTCGGCCGCGTACGTGATCCTGCGGACCGGCGGAGCGTACGACGGGCACGGCTTCACGTTCACCATCGGGCGCGGCAATGAGATCTGCAAGGCCGCGATCGACGCGTTGACGCCGTTGGTCATCGGACAGACGGTCGACGACCTCGGCGAGTTCGCGAAGCGGCTGACGCACGACTCGCAGATGCGCTGGCTCGGGCCGGAGAAGGGTGTCGTGCACCTCGCGACCGCGGCGATCGTCAATGCGGCGTGGGATCTGGCCGCGAAGGAGGCTGGCAAGCCGGTGTGGCGGCTGCTGTCGGACATGACGCCGCAGGAGATCGTTGAGGTGGTCGACTGGCGTTACCTGACGGATGCGCTGACACCCGCGGAGGCGCTCGACATCCTGAAAGCCGCCGAAGCGGGCCGCCCGGAACGCATCGCGTACATCGAGCGGCACGGCTACCCGGCGTACACGACGTCGCCCGGCTGGCTCGGCTACGACGACGCGAAGCTCGCCCGGCTCGCGCGGGAAGCGGTCGATGCCGGGTTCGCGATGATCAAGCTGAAGGTCGGCGCGGATCTGGCCGACGACATACGCCGTTTCGCGCTGGCTCGCGCCGTGGTCGGCCCGGACATCCGGATCGCGGTGGACGCGAACCAGCGCTGGGACGTCGGCACGGCGGTGTCGTGGATGACCGCGCTCGCGCCGTCGCAGCCGTGGTGGATCGAGGAGCCGACCAGCCCGGACGACGTACTCGGGCACGCCGCCATCCGGGCGGCGCTGACGACGGCGACACCCGATGGCGGACCGATCCGGGTGGCGACCGGCGAGCACGTCGCCAACCGCATCGTGTTCAAGCAGCTGTTGCAGGCAAGCGCGATCGACATTGTGCAACTCGACGCGTGCCGGGTCGGCGGCGTGAACGAGAACATCGCGATCCTGCTGCTCGCCGCGAAGTTCGGCCGACCGGTGTGCCCGCACGCGGGCGGTGTCGGCCTGTGTGAAATGGTCCAGCACCTGTCGATGTTCGACTACGTGGCCCTCAGCGGCACCACCGAGGACCGCGTCATCGAGTACATCGACCACCTGCACGAGCACTTCACCGACCCGGTGGTGATCAGAGGCGGCCGGTACGCCGCCCCTCTCAAACCGGGCGGAGGCGCC
>DASQPR010000575.1:0-9772 GCA_035643815.1 Micromonosporaceae bacterium
CGATCTGACTGGCATCGAGGATGGCGCCGGCAATGAAGAGGGCCTTGCCGACGCGAAGCGGATGCTGACATAGATCTCGTCCGTCTCGCCCGTCGCGGACCCCGCGCAGTTGCGACCTGCCGGCAATGACCGTCAGAATGAGCGCAAGAATTCGACGAGATGATGACAAAACTGTTTCATAGGCCTTGTGCAATGACCGGCGCGGGTCCTAATGTCACCTCGACTCTCTTGGCGTCCGCTCCGCCACGAGCCTCGGAAAGGCGTTGCCCATCCCGGAGAGAAACGAGTCGTTCGATGTCAGGAATCATCATCCGAAGTGCCGCGAGACGGGGTCGATCGCGCTGGATCGTGGCCGGCGTCGCCACCGCTACCGCCGCGGCGGTGAGCCTTGGCGGCGCGGCATTTGCCGGCGTCAGCCCGCATTCCGCATCCGCACCCGCCGCCACCCGAGCCGCCGTCGATCCTGCGCTCGTCGCGGGTCGCGGCGCCACCGTCCCGTTCGTCGAGCAAGAGGCGGAAACCGCTGCTACCGACGGTACGGTCATCGGCCCGGCCACGAACGCGTACACGTTGCCGGCCGAGGCGTCCGGCCGGTCGGCGGTCAGCCTCGCCCCCGGGCAACACGTCGACTTCACGCTCCCGAAGTCCGCCAACGCCATCACCGTGCGCTACAGCATTCCGGATGCGCCGACCGGTGGCGGCATCACCGCGCCGCTCGACGTCACGATTAACGGCCACCACGCGAAGACCATGACGCTGACCTCGCAGTACGCGTGGCTGTATAACGCGTACCCGTTCTCCAACGATCCCACCTTGACCACATCGATCGAGCCGGACTGGTGGACGACCGAGTGCGCCTGCGTCCCCGGCACCACGGTCACGTTCCCGGCGCCGTTCCGACCGAACCACTTCTACGACGAGCAGCGACTGCTGCTCGGCCGGACGTATAAGGCGGGCGACACGGTACGGCTCACGGCTCCGGCCGGTACCACCGCGTCCGCGACCGTCATCGACCTAATGGACTCGGAGTTGGTCGCGCCGCCGACGTTCGATCTCGCCGCCGTGAACGCACTGCTGTTCGGGGCCGACCCGACCGGTCATCGCGACTCGGCCAGTGCCATCGACAAGGCGATCGCTTTCGCGCAGAAGACCCATCGCAAGGTGTACGTCCCGCCGGGCACGTACCAGGTGAACCGTCACATCGTCGTGGACAACGTGACGATCGAGGGGGCCGGAAGCTGGTACACGATCTTCAAAGGACATCAGGTCACGCTGACAACACCGGCGCCCGACGGATCCGTACACACCGGGGTCGGGTTCTACGGCAAGTACGTCGCCGACGGCGGCAGCACGAACGTCCACCTTTCCGGCTTCGCCATCGAAGGTGACGTCCGCGACCGGGTCGACACCGATCAGGTCAACGGCATCGGGGGTGCGCTGTCCAACTCGACGATCAGTGACCTCTACATCCAGCACACGAAGGTAGGAATCTGGCTCGACGGCCCCATGACGAACCTGAAGATCACCAACAACGTGATCGTCGACCAGATCGCCGATGGCATCAACTTCCACACCGGCGTCACGAACTCGGTCGCCTCGAACAACTTCATCCGCAACACGGGCGACGATGCGCTCGCGATGTGGTCGGAGAAGACCGAGGACGCGAACGACACGTTCGACCACAACACGATCCAGACACCGGTCCTCGCCAACGGGATCGCGCTCTACGGCGGCACCGACAACACGGTGTCGAATAACCTCATCGCCGATCCGATCCGTGAGGGCAGCGGCATCCAGCTCGGCTCCCGCTTCGGATCCGAGGCGTTCACCGGACATGCGTGGATCACGAACAACACCACCGTCCGCGCCGGGACGTTCGAATTGAACTGGAACATCGGTCTCGGCGCCATCTGGATCTACGCGTTGGAGAAGGACATCAACGCCGATATCGAGGTGGTCGGCGACAACTTCCTCGACAACACGTACAACGCGATCATGTTGGTGTCCGACTTCCCGGTGAAGGACCTTTACTCGATCACGAACGTCCACTTCAAGGACATCAAGGTCGACGGCACCGGCACTTCGGTGCTCAGCGCCCGCGTCAAGGGCTCCGCGACATTCGAGAACGTCGACGCCCGCAACGTGGGCGCGGTCGGAATCAACAACTGCGGGTCGTTCAACTTCACACCCGCCGGCTCGGAGTTCACGCCGGTCGACCTCGGCGGCAACGACGGGGGCGGAACCACCGGCCCATGGATGGCGTCCTGGGAGTTGCCTAACACGATTACGTGCGACGACCGGCCACCCGTGGTGGTGCCTCCGCCGCCATCGCCGTGGGTTCAGCCCTAGGTCGTCGGATCGGCTTCGCGTAAGGAGCGGCCGGCCGAGTGTCCATACTCGGCCGGCCGCCTCATGCTGTTGACCACGCTACTGCCGGCGGCCGGCACGCTTCGACCCCGTGACTCGGCTCGGTGGATCGCCGCCGACCGCTCGCCACACCAAAGAGGCCGTCCGGGTCGGCCAATCCGGCGGCGGCCGATCGCCGGCTAGGGCGCGCGCGTACCAGCTTCCGGTGCACAACGTGACAGCGACCGCGAGATCCGCGTCGAGATCGATAAGGTGCAGCCGCTGCGCTTCGCGCAGGATCGTGGCGATCCGTTGCCGCCGTGGCGCGATCACTCGCGTCCGATATCGGGCCACTACACCAGGATCGGCTGTGTCCTGCAGCATGGCGCCGACCAGCGACAGGCGGCCAGGCATGCTCACGCCCCGAGCGAAATCCTTGAGCTCGGCCACCAGAGCCGCGTACGGGTCGAGATGGGTCGCGCCTCGATCGGCCGGATCCTCGATCGTCGCGACGACCGCACCCGCGAGGTCAGCTTTCGTCGGCCACCGCCGATAGAGCGCCTGGCGTGTCGTACCGGCGTCGTGCGCCACGGCCGCGACCGACATTCCCTCGAAGCCATAACGGGACAGGTGGTCCTTGGCCGCGGCCAGGATCCGGTCGTCGATCGTCGCGTCGCGGGTCCGCCCGGGCCGGTTCGGCGGATTCCCTGACGAGAGGGCATTCAAATGCACTACTGTATTGTATTGCAAAGATACCTCGTCACGAAGGATGATGCTCATGATCGTCGAATACATTCGCTATCAGATACCGGCCGACCGCAGCGACGAGTTCGAGGCCGCGTACGCGCAGGCGGCCGGCGTGCTGCGTGAAGCGCCGGAGTGCGTCGACTACGAGCTGACCCAGTGCGTGGACGAAACCCAGAGTTACATCCTGCGCATCGTGTGGACGTCCGAGACCGATCATTTGGAGAGATTTCGTCGCAGCGACCGGTTCGGTGACTTTCTCGCCGCGGTCAAGGCGTACGTTCCCGAAATCCAGGAGATGCGGCACTACCGGCGCACCGACGTTCACGGGAGCGGGGCCTCAGTGCCGAGCCTGTACGACTGGGCCGGCGGCGACGACGCGTTCGGGCGGCTCACCGAGGCGTTCTACCGGCAGGTGCTGCGCGACGACCTTCTCCAGCCGCTGTTCGCCCACATGGACCGCCATCACCCGGCGTTCGTCGCGATGTGGCTGGCCGAGGTGTTCGGCGGACCAGCCCGTTACACGACCGAGCGCGGCGGCTACCCACACATGCTCGCCCGTCATCTCGGAAAGGCGATCAGCGAGCCGCAGCGCAGACGGTGGATCAACCTTCTCGCCGACGCCGCCGACGAGGTCGGGCTGCCGACCGATCCCGAATTCCGGGCGGCGTTCATGGGATACATCGAGTGGGGAACACGGTTGGCGGTCGCCAACTCGCAACCCGATGCTCATCCGGTCGGGCGTGCGCCCGTTCCGCATTGGGGTTGGGGCGTCGCGCCGCCGTACCAGGGCTGATGCGGCAGCGGTGGTTTCGGTTGCGACCATGACCGCCCCGACGGTACCGTCGCAACATCGCGGTTCGTACCGCGGTCAGGGTCGAGGGGCGCTGCGACGGACCAGGTCCGCCACGCTCGACTCCTGACTAACCCGTTAAGGGCGCCTCCTGTCTATTCGGAGGCGAGTTTCCTGATCATCGTTGGCGAGCACTCTTCTTCGCGCTGAGCGCATGTCATCGGTTGCCTCGGTGGCCGCACTGACTGTGGGAGCGCGCGATGAATCGCGCCCGTACGACGGTGTCAGGGGACCTCGCCGGACCCGATCCCGGGAAGTGAGGAAGACACATGAACGCCAAGCTCCACAACGTCAACGGAGTCGAGTTCGCAGTCGCGGACCTGACCCTCGCGGCGTACGGCCGGACCCAGATCCGGCTGGCCGAACACGAAATGCCCGGGCTCATGGCCACCCGGCGCGAATTCGCTGCCACGAAGCCACTTCGCGGCGCGCGGATCGCCGGGTCGCTGCACATGACCGTACAAACGGCGGTGTTGATTGAGACCCTGGTCGAACTCGGCGCCGACGTGCGGTGGGTGTCGTGCAACATCTTCTCGACGCAGGACGAGGCCGCGGCGGCCGTCGTGGTCGGGCCGAACGGCACCGTCGACGCGCCCGCCGGCACCCCGGTCTTCGCGTGGAAGGGCGAGACGCTCGAGGAGTACTGGTGGTGCACCGATCAGCTGTTCCGTTTCGCGGACGGCCTCGGGCCGAACCTGATTGTCGACGACGGCGGTGACGCCACGTTGCTCGTACACAACGGTGTCGCGTACGAGGCGTTGGGCAAGGTCCCGACGGCCACCGACCAGGACCCCCATGAGTACCGCTATGTGCTTGACACCCTGGCGCGAAGCCTCGAGGAGGACGACAAGCGTTTCACCCGAATCGCCGCGGAGATTCGCGGCGTCTCGGAGGAGACGACGACCGGTGTGGACCGGCTCTACCGGCTGGCTCGGGATGGCGAGCTGCTATTCCCGGCCATCAACGTGAACGACTCGGTGACAAAGTCGAAGTTCGACAACAAGTACGGCATCCGCCACTCGCTCGTCGACGGCATCAACCGGGCCACCGACGTCATGCTCGCCGGCAAACTCGTCGTCGTGTGCGGCTACGGCGACGTCGGCAAGGGCAGCGCGGAAGCATTGCGCGGCCAGGGCGCGCGCGTCGTGGTCACCGAGATCGACCCCATCTGCGCGCTGCAGGCAGCAATGGACGGCCTTGCCGTGGTACGGCTTGAGGACGTTGTCGATGAGGCCGACGTGATCATCACGACCACCGGTAACACCGGAATCGTGCTGGCGTCGCACATGCAGCGCATGAAGCACAATGCGATTCTGGGCAACGTCGGCCACTTCGATGACGAGATCGACATGGCCGGTCTCGCCCGCGTGCCCGGCATCCAGCGCACCCAGATCAAGCCGCAGGTCGATGCGTGGACGTTCCCGGACGGGCACGCCATCATCGTCCTGTCCGAGGGCCGGCTGCTGAATCTCGGCAACGCAACCGGGCACCCGAGCTTCGTCATGTCGAACTCGTTCACGAACCAGACCATCGCGCAGATCGAGCTATTCACGAAGTCGGAGGCGTTCGATCGCCAGGTCTACCGGCTGCCCAAGCACCTCGATGAGAAGGTGGCGCGCCTGCATCTCGACGCTCTCGGCGTACGGTTGACCGAGCTGCGTCCGGATCAGGCCGACTACATCGGCGTGGACGTCGCGGGGCCGTACAAGCCCGACCACTACCGCTACTGATTCGGCGTGCCGGTCGTCGCACGGTGTGCGGCGGCCGGCACCGGCGGCTAGCCTCGGTCGAGGGCCCGGCATCCGTAACGGGCCGTCTACCGAGGCACCGACGCGGGCGGGGGCGAGATGGCGGCGACCGGCGAGGAGCGCGACGGGGTCGCGCTCACGAATCTCGATCAGCCTCTGTTCGACGACGCCGGCGCGACGAAGCGGGATCTGGTCGAATACCTCGACGCCGTCCGCGACCGGATCATCCGGGCGCTGCGCGACCGGCCGCTGTCCGTGATCCGGGTCCGGCCCGGGCAGCCGCCGTTTATGCAGAAGAACCTGCCGAAGTACGCCCCCGACTGGGTGGAGACGGTCACGATGTGGGCCGAGACGTCCCATCGAAACGTCGCCTATGCGCTGTGCAACGACCGCCGGACGCTGCTGTGGTTCGCCAATCAACGCGCCGTCGAATACCACCCGACGCTGGTGCGTGCCGGGCACTGGCACAGCCCGACGCATCTGGTGCTGGATCTCGATCCGCCGTCGGCCGATGCCTTCGGCCTCGCCGTGCAGGCGGCCTATCTCATTCGCGAGACGCTCGACGGGCTCGGGCTGGCCGGAGCGGTCAAGACCAGTGGCGCCAAGGGACTGCATGTCTTCGTACCCGTGGCGGGCGAAACCACGGCGGACCAGTTGGCCGCGGCGACCCGGGCCATCGCGGCGCGGGCCGAGCGGCTGGATCCGGCGCTCGCAACGACCGCGTTCATCCGCGACGATCGTGGCGGCAAAGTTTTCCTCGATTCGACCCGCGCCGGTGGCGCGACGGTCGCGTCGGCGTACAGCCCACGCGTGCGGCCCGGTGTACCGGTGTCGTTCCCCGTGGCCTGGGACGATCTGGACCGGGTTACACCATCGGACTTCACGGTGCATACGGCCGTCGGTCTGCTGGGAGACGCCGATCCATGGGCCGATGCGATGCCGGCGCCGCTGCAGCTCGGCGCCGACCTCGTCGAGGAAGGCAATGCGATCCCGATTGCGCGTGTCCAAGCCATGCACGAGGGAAAGCGCCGCGCTCGGGCGCGCCGCGCCGACTGACCCAACTCATCCATCGGTACGGCGGTTGGAACGGCCGTTCTCGCAGCGTGAGTCGGATTTACGACCATGCCAAATGCACGCCGGGACTGTTCCGATCGACGACGCGACCCTGAGCATGGAAATGCGTTGCTGTGCACGAACTGTGCCGACCACAGCCGCGTGACCACCTTGGGGGGAACGAATGCAGCCATCCGACGACCACCTCGATCCCGACGCCGTCGCCACCAGCGCCGAGGACGGCGATCCATTGCAGTTCGCCAGCGACGACGATCCCGACCACGATCCGTTCACCGACTACCCACCGGGCGGGGGAGACGACTGATGGCCAGAATCGCGCACAACCTCGGCGTACGCCGATCGGCTTGCCTCGATTCCTTTCCGCACATCGAAATCGGCTGGATCGGCAACGCGGCGCATCAGGCCGAGCAATCCGACCACAATCCCGACGCCCGCGGCCTCGTCCACGCGCTCGACGTGATGGTCATCAAGGCTCGCGCCGAGGCGGTTGTCACGTGGGCGCTGGCTCACCCCGACGACCTTGAGTACGTCATCCACAACCGTACGATCTGGACGCGCCGACACGACTTTCGGCCGAAGAGGTACACCGGCAAGGACCCGCATACGAATCACGTACACATCTCGGGACGACACGGGCCGACCGGCGAGAACCGTGCGACCGGCACCGGCTACAACACCGCGAGCGAGCAGTCGACGCCGGCCGGGACGCCAACCAAGGTTCCGACCCCGAATCCGGGTCCCGGTCCGAAGCCCAGCCCCGGACCCAGGCCGACTCCGAAGAGGTCCTCGAACCTCCCCGTGCACAAGCCCGGCTCACGCCCGCTTCAGCTCGTGTCGCCGCACATGTCCGGCACCGACATCCTGTTCGTGCAGCGATTCATTGGCGAGAACAAGTGCGGCAAGGCCGACGGCTTCTACGGCAAGGACACCATCGCCGGCGTGAAGTGGTATCAGGACATGCGTGGGATCCCGGTCACCGGCGTCGTCGACGCGAGGACGTGGCACAACATGGGGGCCTGAGCGCCAAGCCACCAAGACCTTCGGGCGTCGGTGACGTCGGGTAGACGGGTGCCCAGCCGCGGCCGGTGCGCTCCCGTACCGCCGTTCGGTGATCTTGCTTGATTTGACCGGATCGTCAGCCGCCGGCGCCAAGCCGTCCAGCGGGCTTTCAGTCCAGGTGGCGACGATCTCTGGGAGTCCGTGCGCGCGACGCCGGCACTGATGGTTCGATGGAAGGCTGGGACGCGGGCGCGCCGCCTGCCGATGCCACGCACCGACCGGAGGAGCCGATGGACAGGGAAGAATACGACGAGACGGACCGCGATCTCGGTGATTGGGAGCAGATCGAGGACGAAGGATCACTCAGCACTTCCGACACGCTCAATGACGACGCCGTGGAGGATGCGCTCGACGCCGGCATCGTACCGGCCGACAAGTGGGCCGGAGCGAACCGATTCGGCACGACCCCGGAAGAGGAGCGCGAGGGCGAATCCCTCGATGCGCGACTGGCCGAGGAGGAGCCGGACATCGCCCTTGATGACGGGGAGGGCGATGATGACAACGACGAAGACGAGCTGACCCGGCGCGGGTTCGAAGTCGATCCGCGGGCCGGGCGACTCTATGCCGAAGACGAGGGTCTCGGCCCGGACGAGGAAACCGACGCGGTCGCGTTCGATGCCGGCATCGACGCCGGGGCAGCGACCGCCGAGGAAGCCGCCGTTCACCTGGTCGACGATCCGAACGGCGAGGGCGACGGTCCGCTTCGCTGAGCGATGCTTGGGCGTTAGGCGACAACGGTCTGCGATCCTGGTGCCTATGGATCCTGGTGAACCCGGTGTGCGTCGCGCGGCGGCGGCCGATGCGGACGTTGTCGCCGACGTCTGGTTGCGTTCCTTCGCGCAGGCACTGCCGTCCGTACGCCGAGCGCACAGTGACGACGACGTTCGGTCGTGGATTCGTGACGTTGTCGTGCCCGACCGCGAGACGTGGGTGGCGACCGTCGATGGTGCTGTCGTGGCCGTGATGGTCCTCGGCGCGATCACGGACGGCGTCGGCGAGATCGACCAGCTCTACGTCGATCCGCCGTCGCAGGGTGGCGGCCTCGGCCGTCGGTTGGTCGACGTCGCGAAGCAACGTTATCCGGCCGGACTTGAGCTATGGACGTTTCAGGTCAACGCGCCGGCGCAACGCTTCTACGAACGAGCGGGGTTCGTTGCCGTCGACCGTACGGACGGCAGCGGGAATGAGGAGCAAGAGCCGGACGTCCGCTACAGATGGCGTGCCGACGACTAGTGGGACGACTAATGGAACGTCACGGAGCCTGCCGGACGGTGCTACCCCACTGGGCGTAGGTGTGGCGGTGGCACCTGTAATAGGCGCGAGCACCGACCGGCCGGCAACCAGCCGTACACCAAGCAATGACCGATCGTCATGGCGTTGAGCTGGGTGACCGTTCCATTGAAGACATCCTGGTCGCCGGGGAGTGAACCGCTGGTCGTGTATTGCCACATCGACCAGGAAGACCAACTTGTCGGCAGTGCCGTGGGCGGTGTCGATAAATACGATGCGACATCCAGGAGCTGATCGCTGAACGCGGTCGTGCTACCTGTGCATTGGTTCCACCAGCTCGCCGCGGTGTAAATCAGGGTCGGGGATCCGGTGCGGCGCTTCACCTCGTCGACGAACGCTCGGATCCAGGCCACCATCGCCGTCGTGCTGAGCCCATAACACGGGTACGGCGCGACGTACGTTCCGCTCAGCTTGTACGGCCATTCCAAGTCGAGCATCGGCGGCAACGTCTTGCCGTCCTCGACGACATTGGCATGGTCGATGAAGTAGTCCGCCTGTGCGAGCGCCGGTGTGTTAGGCCGCGCGAACGCATACGCGCCGGTGTAAAGCCCGGCGGCCTTGGCGCCCGAATATTGGGCGGCGAATGTCGCGCTCAGGTACGTCGTGCCCTCGGTCGCTTTCACGTAGGCAAACTTCGCGGTCTTCGCGACCGTGGCCC
>DASQPR010000576.1:0-4799 GCA_035643815.1 Micromonosporaceae bacterium
CAGCACCGCGCTCGACTTCCATCTCCGCTCGTGGCAGTGCGACGCGCTTCTCGTCTGCGGCGAGTCAACCAGCGGCTGCGTTCGGGCAACGGTGGTCGACGCATTCGAGCGCGGCTTCTCGATTGGCGTGGTGACCGATTGCTGCTTCGACCGGATCGAGGCGTCGCACTGGATGAGCCTGTTCGACATCCGCCAGAAATACGCGGATCTCCTGGACAGCGGTGAAGCCGCGAAGTTCATCGAAGCTCTCGAACGAAGTTGACAACGACGGCGGTCGTGCGGAGCGCCGACACCGTCGAACGCCGACTCACTTCATTAGCGCGAGTACGTGTTCGGCCTGGCGCTCCAATGTCCCGCTCGGGTTCCGATCCGCGGACGGACCGCCCGGGAGCAGCCCCGCAAGCCAGAGCGACGCGGCCAGCCGTCGGCTGGCGAGCAGTCGCGTTGTGTCCACGTCAACGGAGTCGATCAACGGTCGCCAGTTGGTAGCACGGGCCGACAGATGCTCGACCAATGTCGCCACCTCGTACGCAACATCCGAACGCCCGGCATCTTCGAAATCGACGATCCGCACCCGCGAACCGTCCCAGAGATAGTTCGCGAGATTCGGATCGCTGTGGCCGAGAACGGCCGGGTGCGAATCATCAATCATGCCGGGTGAAGCCAGGAACTCGACGCACGCGTCAAACGCCCGCCCGGCGATGCCTGGCGGTTTCGTGCCGCCACGGAACTCCTCCCGCGCGACGGAAAGCGCCTCGCACGGTGCGAACCGTCGCTGCGGCAGGTGCTCCGCCGGCCCCGACCACAGTGCACACAAGGCCACAATCATCGCGTGCATTTGTGTGTCACCCAACCTACCGTCGAGCGGTGCGCCCGGCAGGACGTTCATTGCGATCCACGGCGGGTGGGTGTCAAGGCACTCACGCAACGGGATCGGTGACAAGTCAGACACATCTCGCGCCAGAACGCCGAGGATCGTCCACTCGCGCCGATGCTCGCCCCGCCGCCAATCCCGGTACGTCTTGCGAACATAGCCGCCAACAACCGCAACCGAGTGCGTCGATGCCACTTGCACGGAAACGTCAGAGCATTCCGAGATACCGCTGCCGCTCGTACGGTGTGACCACGCGACGATATTCGTCCCACTCGGCGCGCTTGTTGCGGAGGAAGAAGTCGAAGACGTGCTCGCCCAGCACCTCCGCGACGAACTCCGACCGGCTCATCACGTCAATCGCCTCAGACAGGTTGCCCGGCAGGGTTTCGTAGCCCATCGCCTTGCGCTCGGCGTCGTTTAGCGACCACACGTCGTCCTCGGCGCCCGGCGGCAGCTCGTACCCCTCTTCAATGCCCTTGAGACCGGCGCCGAGCAGGACTGCGAAGGCCAGGTACGGGTTGCAGGCGGAGTCGAGCGATCGCACCTCGACCCGGGCCGAGTTTGGCTTGCCATAGGCCGGGACGCGCACGAGCGCCGAGCGATTCAGGTGACCCCAGCAAACATAGGCCGGCGACTCGGTGATGCGGCCCTCGATCGACTGCGGGAACAGCCGCTTGTACGAGTTGACCCACTGGTTGGTGATCGCCGCGTACTCGCGGGCGTGCGTCAGGAGCCCAGCGATGAACGAGCGCGCGACCTTCGAAAGCTTCATCGGGTCGGACGGATCGTGGAATGCGTTGCGCTCGCCCTCGAACAACGACAGATGCGTGTGCATCCCGCTGCCAGGTTGATCGGTGAACGGCTTGGGCATGAACGTCGCCCGTACGCCGTGCGAGAGGCCGACTTCCTTGACCACGTGGCGGAACGTCATCACGTTGTCGGCCGTGGTGAGCGCGTCGGCGTAGCGCAGATCGATCTCCTGCTGCCCCGGCGCGACCTCGTGATGACTGAACTCGACCGAGATGCCGATCCGTTCGAGCGCGAGTACGGCCTGGCGACGGAAGTCGCGAGCGACCGCGTGCGTCGTGTGCTCGAAGTAACCGCCAGAATCCACCGGCGTAGGCGCGCCGCCGTCGGGCGGGAAATCCTCGACGAGAAAGAACTCGATCTCGGGGTGCGTGTAGAACGTGAAGCCCTTCTCGGCCGCGCGCGACAGCGATCGCCGCAGCACGTGCCGCGGGTCGGCCCAGCTCGGCGATCCATCGGGCAGCAGGATGTCGCAGAACATCCGAGCGCTCTCGCCGGACAGGCCACCCTCGAACGGGAAGATCTGGAACGTCGTGGGATCCGGCATCGCGATCATGTCCGACTCGTAGACCCGGGCGAAGCCCTCGATCGCCGACCCGTCGAAGCCGATGCCTTCCTCGAACGCCGATTCGAGCTCGGCGGGCGCGACGGAGACGCTCTTCAGGGTGCCGAGGACGTCGGTGAACCATAGCCGGACAAAACGGATGTCCCGCTCCTCCAGCGTACGCAGGACGAACTCCTGTTGACGCTCCACGTCCCACTCCCCACCGCTCCCGAGCGACGCGGTCGCGCCTACTCCACCATTCGCAGTCTGCCCGTCACCCATTACAGCACTGTTAACTTCCGGTGCAAACTGCCCAAAACAACCCGTCGGATGCGGTCGCGGGGCGTGGCGCGGACTCGGCGGGTACCCGGCGGCGGGCACCGAGCGCTGGGCGCTCCGAAACTGTACGGGACTTCGTCGGTTCCGGCGGCGGCCAGAGGCCAAGTCCCGTACAAGTGCGGGCCGAGCGAGCCGAACCGGGGCCGAGCCGAACCGGGGCCGAGCCGAGCCGGGACGAGCCGAGCGAAGGCCGGGCCGCGCCCAACCGACCGCCCACAACCCGAGGCGCCACCGCCGTGTGACGTGGCGGACGCTTTGCGGTCGGACCGTCGCCGCTTTGCGAAGATGGAGGTATGCCGAATGCCCGTACGACCCGCCTGCGCGTGGCCCTCGCGCAGGTCAACCCGACCGTCGGCGCGATCGACGGCAATCTCGCGATCGTCCGGGCCACCGCCCGTCGCGCCGTCGACGCCGGTGCCCAGCTGATCGCGTTTCCGGAGATGATGATCACCGGATATCCGGTCGAGGACCTGGTCTTCCGTGAGTCGTTTGTGGCCGCGTCCAAGGCCGCGGTCGCCGATCTCGCGACTCAACTCGCGGCGGACGGCATCGGTGAGACGCCGGTCATCGTCGGCTATGTGGACGCCGACGGGCCGGCCCGGATGAGTGCCGACGCGATGCCGGACCGGGGTCCGCGGGACGCCTTGGCACTCCTGCACGGCGGCCGGGTCGCGGCGACGTACTTCAAGCACCACCTGCCGAATTACGGCGTCTTTGACGAAGACCGTTACTTCGTGCCGGGCGACACGCTCACTGTGGTCCGGGTCGGCGGCGTCGACGTGGCGCTCACGATCTGCGAGGACATGTGGCAGGCCGGTGGCCCGTTCACGGCGGCCGCACGGGCCGGCGTCGGGCTGGTCGTGAACATCAACGGTTCGCCGTACGAGTTGGACAAGGACGACATCCGCCTCGCGCTGGTGGCACGGCGGGCAGCCGAGGCCGGCGCGACCGTGGCCTATGTGAACATGGTCGGCGGCCAGGACGAACTGGTATTCGACGGGGACTCGATCGTCGTCGCCGCCGACGGAACGGTCATCGCGCGGTCGCCGCAATTCGACGAAGACCTGCTCGTCGTGGACCTGGACCTGCCGGTCGCATCCGGGCCCGCGGTGGACGATCCATCCACGGGTACGGATGGCATGCACATCAAACGCGTACCCGTGTCGGGCGAATTGCCCACGCCCGACGGACCCGCCACCGTTGCGGCGGTGGCCGACCGGGTCGCCGACGAAGCGGAGATCTGGGCGGCACTGACCCACGGCCTCGGAGACTACGTGCGCAAGAACGGGTTCAAGTCCGTCATCATCGCGCTGTCCGGGGGCATCGACTCGTCGGTGGTGGCGGCGCTCGCGGTCGATGCGATCGGCGGTTCCCGGGTCGTCGGTGTATCCATGCCGAGCGCCTATTCGACCGAGCACTCCAAGGACGACGCGGCCGATCTGGCCAAGCGCGCCGGCCTCGACTATCGCGTCGAACCGATCGCGCCGATTGTCGACGCGTTCATGAATAGGCTGCACCTCACCGGTCTGGCCGCCGAGAATCTACAGGCGCGGGTGCGCGCCGTCGTCCTGATGGGACTGTCCAATCAGGAGGGACATCTCGTCTTGACCACCGGCAACAAGAGCGAGCTCGCGGTCGGTTATTCGACGCTCTATGGCGATTCGGTCGGCGGATTCAACCCGCTGAAGGACGTGCCGAAGACGATGGTGTGGAAGCTCGCCCGGTGGCGCAACGAGGAAGCGCAGCGGCGTGGCGAGACCCCACCGATCCCGGCGAACTCGATCATCAAACCGCCGAGCGCCGAGTTGCGGCCGGATCAGTTGGATTCGGATTCGTTGCCCGACTACGAGGTGCTCGACGCGATCCTGGCTAGATATGTGGACGGTGACATGGGTCGCGACGATCTGATCGCCGCGGGATACGACGCGGAGACCATTGACCGTACGCTCCGGATGGTCGACCTGGCCGAATACAAGCGGCGGCAGTCGGCGCCGGGCACGAAGATTTCCATCAAGGCGTTCGGTCGCGACCGTCGGCTGCCGATCACGAACAATTGGCGCGAGAAGGTCTGACCCGACCTACGGTTGACCGGTCAGACTCCGGGCAAGGTGGTCGATGACGGCGGTCGCGGCGATCGGGTCGTCGGCGAGCGAGCCGAGCGCGTCGTAAGTGGGGAACGAGGTCACCGCGACGAGGCCGGCGAGGACGTGCGTCCGTGACATCGGTGCGCGAGTC